>JAPOZE010000324.1:8657-9650 GCA_026706225.1 Acidobacteriota bacterium | reverse complement strand
GAAGGGACATCTGGCTGCGCCCCCTCCGCAAGAACTGGAAGCGCACCCTCAACCGGTAGAATCAAACGCTGGTTACCGGCACGACCGAACGGTTACCGTCCGCCAACGTCCTGGATGGTCCAGTGGGTTCCTTTTCAAAAAGAGGGATATTATGAGGGAACTGCAGTAGGCTTATCCTTAGTAAGTCTATTATAAACAATGAGTTATATTTGAGAGAATGCAGGTCGTGCAGCAGATTGCCATCCTGTCAATCCTGTGCATCGATGTTCAATTCATGGTCCTTTCCCCTATCGGCAGGGTTGCAGCCCGGCGAGCCGGCGCGCGCCCCCTCGAGGAGCAAGAGCGATGGGAGGAGGCGCCCACCCGGGAGCGCGGGCGTCCCGCCCGCATGCACTGCCGTTGCCTGCCGCTCAGTTTCCCCGCGATGGCGCACCCGTCGACCCTGCCGGCAGGAACGCCATGGGCCCGGCCGAGGCAGATCCCTGGAGCCGTTGCCAGTCGAGCCGGGTGGAGGAGATAGGCGAGGCCGTGCCAGGAATTGTGCGGGCGGGACGCCCGCGCTCCCGGGTGGGCTCATCCCATGACATTGTCTCGCCAAACGAGGTCCGTCCGTGGTTGTGTCGATTCGTGGTTCCTATTTTTGTTCCCGGTTCAGCGTCGGGGCGGCGCCGGTTGTCTTGGACCTGCGGGGGTGTTAGGATGAAGCCTGGAGCGAGTCGAAGGGGGTGGTCCATGAGCAAGGTTGCGTGGATGGTTTCATTGGTACTGGTTGTTGCCGCAATGCACCAGCCCGTGGCAGCTCAGGTCAACCTGTCCTTTGACGGCAGCCAGGTGAACCTGGCGGCTTCCGACGAGAGTTACGGAAGCATCCTGGATCTCTTGGGTCGGCACACGGGAATGGAAGTGGAGATCCCCAAGGAGTTGAAGTCCAAGCGGGTTCCCTTGCTGGAGATACGAGGGCTGGGAGTCAAGGCAACCGTTCTGAAGATCATG
>JAPOZE010000324.1:0-8647 GCA_026706225.1 Acidobacteriota bacterium | reverse complement strand
CGGTTTTGACTACTTTCTGCTGGCTCGGGCGGGTCGTCCCGACAGCCTGTCCCGCTTGATCGTAACCGGTAGATCCAAGAAGATCGCGCCACAGGCCCGGCGCAGTCGCCCGGCCTCCCGATCCCCTCGCAGACCCTTTGTCGGCCGCAATGCGACACCGTTCAGCCCACGGTCGGGTTCAGGGGCAAGGACAGCTTCCAGGGCGCAGAAGATCAGGCCGGCGGCGCAGCCCAAGCCCCCGCTAACGCCCCAGCCGGCGTCCCCATTGCCGGTCAGCCAGCCCTACGGCCAAACCTTGAGCAGCCAACCTCCAATCATTGGTCAGCCTGCTGCAGCACAGCCCGGGCAGGTGCGTTCCCCGCGGCCGTCCGGGGCACGGACAGCCGTGAATCCAAGCCGGCGTGCACCCAATCCATACCAGCGGAAATAGCCCTCCAAGAGCTGCGCCGGGCTCATGAAGCCTTCCAACACGCACCGAACCGGAGAGAAGATAGTCAGCCTGAACAGGCAGGCCTTCCACCAATACCACATCTCCGACGTCTTCGAAGCCGGCATGGCGCTGCGGGGAACCGAGGTCAAATCCATTCGAGCCGGTCGGGTCAACCTGAAAGACGGCTACGGTGTGGTCAAGGGGGGGGAAGTGTGGCTGCTCAACTGTCATATCAGTCCCTATGAGCAGGGAAACCGCATGAACCACCAGCCCCTGCGGCCGCGAAAGTTGTTGCTACATCGCCGGGAGATTCGAAAGCTCATTGGGCAGACCAGTGAGCGCGGCATGACCCTGGTGCCCCTTCGAATCTACTTCCACAAGGGCCGGGCCAAGTGTGAGATCGCATTGGCCAAGGGTAAGAAGCTCTTCGACAAGCGGGAAAAGGAAAAACGCAAGACCATGGAGCGGGAGGCCCGTCAGGCCATGAAACAGAGGGGAGCCGGCTGAGGGAAGGCTGTGCGAGGCCGACAGTGGGGAACGGATTCGAGTTGAAGACACGCCGGCTATTCGCCGGCATCACCGGCCAACGGGACCGGTGGACACAGCGGCAGGGGGCTCCCGGCGCCAACGTGGCATTCGAGAGGTTGACGGGAGACGTTTGGGCCAAACACAACTGCGCCCTGGACCGGCCGGGGGAGGGGACCGGTCCCGTACCGGAATCCCGGCAAAACGAGGGACGGCGTCAACAGGAGCGTCACGTCAGGGCCTGGCGCTGGTTCCTGGAGAGAGCCCGACAATCGGCTGCGCCGACTCCTGCCGACCTGCGGGAGCTGCACTCCCGACTCATGGGGCAGCCCGCGGGCCGACTATCCGAATACCGGCGCGGGCCGGCCGCACCCCTGCTGGAAAGCCACGACCCTGCCGAGCCGGAGCTGGTTCCACACCTGGTCGATACAGCCCTTCAATGGTGCCAGGCGGATAGTTTCGCCGAGATGCACGAGGTGGAGCAGGCTGCGCTGGTGCTGCTGAAGTTGATCGACATCCAACCCTTTGACCGGCACAACGGCAAGACACTGCGTCTGTTCTCAAACTTCTTTCTTGTCAGAGCGGGATATCCGCCTGCTGTGATTCGTTCCGAGCTGGCCGGACGGTATTCGATGGCGCTTCAGAAGGCCCTGTGCTATCAAACGGGGCCGTTGGTCGAGCTCTTGACCGAATCGGTGGCATTCAGCCTCGGCACCTGTCTGGAAGAATCTCCCGGCCCGCCGCCGTTTGTGGTTCTGGACTGAAACCATCCCGGGTCACCTCCGGCATGCCCTCTCCCATGGAAGCCGTCAGGACCTTCATCTGTCTCCAGCTTCCCGAGTTCGCCAGGGATCGGCTTGCTTCCACCCAGCAACGGTTGCGGGAAAGTGGAGCGCAAGTCAATTGGGTCAGGCCGCACAATATCCACCTGACCCTCAAGTTTCTGGGGGCGGTCCCGGCGGAACGCCTGCGGGAGGTCGTGGGGGCGGCGCAACGGGCGGCGGTGCCGGCTCCGCCCATCCCGCTGGAATTGACCGTGCTGGGTTGCTTCCCCAACCGGCGGGCGCCCAAGGTGATCTGGGCCGGACTGAAACCGCTTCCCGAGGAATTGGGCGGTCTGCAGCAAAGGGTTGAAAAGGAGCTGGTTGCGGCAGGCTTCCTTCCCGAATCCCGTCCCTTTTCTCCCCATTTCACGTTGGGGCGGGTCCGATCGGGCCGAAACATTCGGAAGCTGGTGGCGGCGATGCAGGCGGAACGGCTGGAACCGCTGCGGTTCGACGCGTCCGAAGTCGTGGTGATGGCCAGCCGGCTTCACGCCTCCGGCGCCCTTTATACGCCCGTCTCCCGCATTCCCTGGAATTCCCCCGCCCCTGGGCACTGAGCGGGTATCCGCCAGTCCCCGCATCTGCAGGCAAGGAGCCTGTAAGGCCCACGCCACTTTCTCATCCGCTCGGCAGTTGGACTGTAGAACTTCAACCCTTCCTTGAGAAATAGGCCTCCATGGCCTCGATGAGCGAGGCCGTGGTGTACTTTTTCGGGATGAGGTCCACCTGCAGACCCAACTCTCGGGCAGTGCCGGCGGTGATGGGTCCGATGCAGGCCACGGCAACGCCTTGCAGGCTCTCGGCAAGAGACTTGGGGCGGGTGAGGTCGACCAGGTTGGCGACGGTAGAGGAGCTGGTGAAGACCACCATGTCGGGAGGGGCGTGATCGATCACTTGCGCCCATTCGGATTGCCCATTGTCCGGGGGGCCGGTTCGATAGGCCTCGACCACCTCCACGCGCGCGCCCTGTCGCTGCAGTTGCCGAGGCAGCACCTCGCGGGCGACACGAGCCCTTGGAAGCAGCACCCGCATGCCCTTGACCACCTTGCCGCGCAGACTCTCCACCAGCCCCTCGGCCTGGTAGTCGCTCGGTAGAGTGTCTACCGCCAGCTTGAAGTCGAGGACGGCCCGGCGGGTGGCCGGCCCGATGGCGGCGATGCGGACTCCCTTGAGTTGGCGAATGTCGGGATGGTGTCGAAAGTATCTTTGGAAGAAGTACTTGACCCCGTTGACGCTGGTGAAGATGAGCCAGTCGTATCGATCGATGGTCTCGAGGGCACGGTCCAGTTTCTCCCAAGAGTGCGGTTCACGCACCTCCACGGTGGGAAAGGAGATGGCGGTGGCGCCCAGCAGCTCCAGCGCTCTGCGAAAGTCTCCGGACTGGTGGCGGGGACGGGTGATCAGGACTCGCTTCCCGAACAGGGGACGATTGTCGAACCATCGCAGCCGTTCTCTGAGCCTGACCACTTCGCCGACAACGATCAGGGTGGGGGGAGACATTTGCCCGGCTCTCTCCAGAATGGACCCCAGGGTGCCGGTGACGACCTCTTGTGAGGGACGGGTGCCCCAGCGGATCAGGGCAATGGGTGTGGACGGACTGCGACCGTGGCGGGTGAGTTGCTCGACCACTTGCTGCAAGCTCCTGGCCCCCATGAAAAAGACCAGGGTGTCGGCGGCCGAGGAAATTTTCTTCCAGTCCAGCGCAGGGTCTTCGCGGGTCGGATCCTGCTGGGCGGCCACAAAAGCCACGGTAGGGCCGTAGTCCCGATGGGTCAGGGGAACTCCCGCGTAGGCCGGCGCAGCCGAGCCGGCCGAGACTCCGGGCACCACCTCGAAGGGAATGCCGGCCCCGGCCAATACTTCCGCCTCCTCGCCGCCGCGCCCGAAGATGAAGGGATCGCCTCCCTTGAGGCGGGCCACCGTTTTCCCTTGGCGGGCGCGCTCCAGGAGCAGGGAATTGATCTCCGCCTGGGAAATATGGTCCCTGCCTCCCTGCTTGCCCACATAGACTCGCTCGGCCGAGCCGGGAGCGTACTGCAGCAGTTCCCGGTTCACCAGGTGGTCGTAGATCACGCAGTCGGCCGCCTGCAGGCAGCGGCGCCCTTTCAAGGTGATGAGCTCGGGATCGCCCGGTCCGGCCCCGATCAGATAGACGACCGTCTTCATGGATCTTGCCTCCGAGTCATCCCGTCATTTGCAGCAGCTCGCCGGCGCCGCGGTCGAGGAGTCTGCGGGCGACCGCACGGCCCAATTGCGCAGGTTCCTCCAGGGTCGCCTGGCCGAACTCCCGGATCAGGCGGCTTCCGTCGGCAGCGCCAACCAGTCCGGTCAGGTGCAACTGCCCCTCCTGGACGGCGGCGAATCCGGCAATGGGCACCTGGCATCCCCCGCCCAGCCGGCTCAGCAGACTCCGTTCCGCCTCGGCCGCTCTCCTGGAGTCCCCGTCGTCGAGCTCCTGCATCCGGTCGAGGGTCCGGCGGTCGTCGCAGCGGACCTCCACCGCCAGCGCACCCTGTCCGATGGCCGGACAGATGGTGTCGACGGACAGCGTCTCGCGAATGCGATGATCCAGTCCCAGTCGAATCAGGCCGGCGCAGGCCAGAATGATGGCGTCGTAACCTCCCTCATCCAGCTTGCGAAGCCGGGTGTCCAGATTCCCCCTCAGGTTCTTCACCTGAAGGTCCGGGCGCAGGTGCAGCAACTGGCATTGCCGCCTCAGGCTGCTGGTCCCTACGGTGGACCGGGGGGGAAGTTCCGCCAGGCAGCCAAACCGATTGGAGAGGAAGGCGTCCCGCGCATCTTCTCTTGGGGTGATGGCGCCCAGGCAGAGTCCGCCGGGCAGGTGCGTGGGAAGGTCCTTGAGGCTGTGCACCGCCAGATCGATCTCGCCGCGAAGCAGGGCTTCTTCGATCTCCTTGGTGAAGACTCCTTTGCCCCCGATCTGGTGCAGGGGCGGTCCGGCGCGGCGATCCCCGGTGGTGAGGATGCGGCGGATGGCGATGGGCAGGAGGGGCTGGGACTGGCGCAGCCGGGTCTTGATGAGGTCTGCCTGCCTCAGGGCCAGGGGGCTGCCTCGCGAGCCTATGAGCAGGGGTTTAGCGGCCATGATCGGTTTCCAATCCGGACAGCAACCGGGATCCGGAGAGTGCCGGGAGTGACGATGGGGAGACAGACGGGGAGGGTGTGTCCCCGTGCCTGCAACCAGGCTGCTTCGGCACTGTGAGCCACGGCTTCATCAAGGAAGGGCGCGGCCGGTCGAAAGGATAACCCAACCTCCCCAGGGTCAGGGCTTGAGTCCCAGCATCTTCTTGATGGTGGCGATTTTTTGCTCTGCGGCAGGGTCCTGCCCCAACGACTTGATTTCCGAGATGGGGCCGTGCAGGAGCTTGTTCAACAGCCCTCGAGTCAACTGCTCCAGCGCCGCCTCCTGCTGTTCATTCAGGTCCCCCAGCTTCTTGCGGTTCCTGGCGAGCTCTTCTCTGCGAATGACCTCCCAGTGCTTCCGCAACGAGACGATGGCCGGAGCCACATCCAGTCCTCGCGCCTGCTTGATGAAGGACTGGACTTCCTCCTGGACGATGGCCTCCGCAAATTGAGCTTCTCGACGGCGCTGCTTGAGGTTGGCATCCACCACGTGCTGCAGGTCGTCGATGTCATAGAGAAAGATGTTGTCCAGGTCGTTTACCTCGGGATCCACGTCTCGGGGCACTGCAATATCGATGATGAAGACCGGCCGGTTCTTGCGCAACTGGATCAATCGTTGCCCGTCGGACCGGGTGAGGATAAACCCGGGAGATCCGGTGGAGCAGATGAGAATATCGGCCCGTTCGACATGGCGAAAGAGCTCTTCCGGAGGGATGGCCTCTCCATTCAAGGTCCCGGCCATTTCCACGGCCCGCCGGTAGGTCCGGTTCCAGACCAGCAGTTGGGTGGTTCCCTGGGAAATCAGGTGCTTGGCCGCCAGTTCGCTCATCTTTCCGGCGCCCAGCAGCAGCACCGTGCGTCCGCTCAAGCGGTCGAAAATTTTCCTGGCCAATTCCACGGCGGCAAAGCTGACCGAAACCGCGGCGCTGGAGATGGCGGTCTCCGACCGCACCCGCTTGGCCACAAAGAAGGCTCGATGAATCAGGGGACTCAAGGCATCCCCAACGGATCCAATCCTGCGGGCCAGGCTGAAGGCGGTCTTGAACTGGCCCAGTATCTGAGGTTCCCCCAAGACCATCGAATCCAGACTGCTGGCCACGCGGAACACATGGCGCACCACCTCGGAATGGGTCAGGTCATACAGGTAGGGGTGCAGCGACCGTTCCGGCTGGCGGTGAAAATCGGAGATAAAGCTCCTGACCAGCATCACGCCGCGTTGAGCGTCCGCCGAGTGGGCCAGCACCTCGGTACGATTGCAGGTCGACAGGATCAGGCTCTCGGCAATGGCCGACCGGGAGGTGAGGCTCTGCAGCGCCTCCTGCAGCCTTGAGTCCGGAAAGTGAAGCCTCTCGCGGACCTCGACGGGAGCTGTTCTGTGGCTAAGTCCTACCAGTAGCAGACTCATTGGATGAAGGGATGGGCGCTGCCCTGGGAGCGGGTCCCGAAAAAGGTCGCCAGGATGAGAATGAAGCCCAGGATGGACATCCAGGCCGCGCGCCTGCCGCGCAGACCTTCAGAGAGACGATAGGCGATAAGAACGGCATAGACGATCCAGGTGCTGAAGGAGGCGATGATCTTCTTGTCCAGCTCCCACGGCGCCTGCCAGAGGACGCCCGCCACCAATCCCAGGGTCAACAGGGGAAAACCGATACTGAGAGCCCGATACCCCAATTCGTCGCACACTTCCAGGGAGGGCAGGCGATAGTAGAAGGCCTGGGGTCTTCGACGTTTCAACTCGTTTTCCTGGATGAGGTACATCAATCCGGAGGCGAAGGCGACAAAAAAGGCGGCATAGGCCAGGAAGATGAAGGGCACATGCAAGTACAGCCAGAGGCTTCCCAGCATCTCGGGAAAGGGTTGGCTGGGCTCCGAGGTCAGGTTGGCGGCCAGCGTCAGGATGAAAGCCAGCGGGAAAACGAACACGCTCAATGAATCCAGCCGGTAGCGGGCATAGGCCAGGAGGAATGCCAGCACGATCACCAGGGCGAAGAAGGAGAGCACCCCCTGCAGTTCGCTGATCGGCGGGTGACGGGTTTCGAACCAGGCCATGGAAATGGCCAGCAGATGGCACAGAAATCCCACCGAAATCCCGGCCAGGGCGACCCGAAACAGGGTCTTCTTGCGGGTGATGATGGTCAGGAACGAGTGGAGCAGGCCTACCGAGTAGAATGCGATGGTCAAGCGAAGCAGCAGCAGGCTCATGAGGGTCTCTGAGACGAACTCGGCAGCCGTCGCCGATCGGCACGATCCGCCGCAAGCCATTATACTATCGGCACTTCGATCCAACAAGGAGCCCCGATCCAGGCCCGAACAGCGCTTCCGGACCGGCTAGAGTTTCTCCACACACCTATGCTAAGCTGCTGCTGATTGGGGCATTCGGGCTTGCCCCCGGGGACACGGCGTCCATTCCATCGGAGCTTCCGTGATCGACACCGCTCAGTTGGTCCAGTTTCTGTTTTTCATGATCGTGTTCCTGTTCTCGCTCAGCGTGCATGAGGCGGCTCACGCCTGGACGGCTGAATGGTTCGGGGATCCCACGGCGCGATATCTCGGAAGGGTCACCTTGAACCCGATCCCCCATATAGACGTGGTCGGCACCCTGATTTTCCCCGCCATTGCTTTCTTTTCAGGGGGGCTTCTGTTCGGTTGGGCCAAGCCGGTTCCCTGGAATCCACTTCGTGTGAGAGATCGCCGCAAGGCGGACATCTGGATTTCCGCAGCCGGACCCATCAGCAACCTCTTGCTTCTGGCCCTTTTTCTGCTGGCCATCAAGGGCCTTCAGAGCTACCACGCGGCCGGTGGGGTGATCGACGGGACGGTGTTGGAGCCGCTCTGGCGCATGTGTCTGCTGGGAGCGATCCTCAATATCGCCTTGGCCGTGTTCAACATGATTCCCATTCCGCCTTTGGACGGAAGTTGGATTCTGCCGCACTTTCTGCCGAGTGGTCTGGCCGATGCCTACCACCGGATTCGACCCTATGGATTTCTCATTTTGTTCGTGTGTCTTTATTTCGGTGTCCTGGGTGGAGTGCTGAGACCCTTCATGCAAATCGTCCACTGGATCATCAACGCCTAGTGGTCACAGGGCGACTCTTTTCCCATGGTTCCCTCAGAGCCGAACAAGCCCCGTATTTCCAGTGGGATGCGTCCTACCGGCAAACTCCATCTGGGGCACGTGGTGGGTGCCCTGAAGAATTGGGTGGAACTGCAGGAGCGGTACCGGAGTTTCCATTTCATTGCCGACTGGCACGCGCTGACCTCCGATTTTGCCGATACTTCGGAAATCGACCAGCTCCGCACCGAGATCATGATCGACTGGCTGGCCGCCGGTCTCGATCCGCAAAAGTCGGTGCTCTTCGTGCAGTCGGCGGTGCCCGAGCACGCCGAGCTGCACCTTCTTTTTTCCATGATCACGCCGCTGGGGTGGCTGGAGAGGGTTCCGACCTACAAGGAACAGCGAGACAACGTGACCGACAGGGACCTGGGCAACTACGGCTTCCTGGGGTATCCGGTGCTGCAGGCCGCGGATATCCTGATGTACAGGGCCGACGCCGTTCCGGTGGGCGAAGACCAGGTGCCTCACGTGGAACTGACCCGGGAGATCGGCCGGCGTTTCAACGCCCTCTACGGCCGGGTTTTCCCGGAGCCTCAGGCCCTGTTGACGCCGGTCCCCAGGCTTCCCGGACTGGATGGGCGAAAGATGAGCAAGAGTTACGGCAACGAT
>JAPOZE010000361.1 GCA_026706225.1 Acidobacteriota bacterium | reverse complement strand
TCTTTACCCAGACGTTTCGCGACGGGCGGCTCATGGGCCGGGTCCTTGGCGGGGGTTCAAGGGGGCGCCAGGCCCCCTCGCCAGTCCCTGATGGGAGCTACGCAAAGCGTGGCCCCAAAGGGTAGGCTGGCTCCTCCTTATATTAGGATGGTCCACCTGCTAGGAATGATACCACGCTTTGCGACGGCCTTTCCATCCAGAGGCGATCCACGGGCGGCGATCCGGGCTTTCGGATTCTCCCACCGAGACTCTGGCACAGTAACCGCTGCTGCTGCACAGGGAACGGAAGACCGAGCAGGCCGTCAAAGACTTGCTCGAACCAACGAGGAAGGACGGAGCCTATTGGCGCGCCGCGGACGACAGCACCTGCAACCAGGTGCTGTCAGCAGAACTTGGTAGGTGTATAGGACTGTAGGACTACTATCATGTACACGTTCAGGCCAAAACGCGGAAGGCTCAATTCGCTGCAGGAGGGCACCCGATATCCGTCTGGATGGTCACGCTCTCTTTCGGCAACTCCGCTAGCAGCGCTTCCCGCGTTCCGCTCGAATAGTCGTAGAGCTTGAAGGCGATGCTGTCGTTTTCCCTGAGCTCAACGTCCAGTTTTTTCGAGTAGGGGCCGCCGCCGTCAGAGGAAGCCAGGGACTGCTCCTCGCCGCCGTTCAACGAATACCAGACCTGTACGGACGTGGCCCCCTTCGACTCCCAGGTTACGGTGGGAGTGCAGCCCGTCTGCCCGTGGTAGATCGTGCAGGGATCGGGGGAAACGCTGATCTTGCCCGAGACCGCCGGCGCTCTTGTGCCGGTGACGGTGACCGATGCCAATAGTGCTCCCCGGACGCCGCCCGTGTAGTCGTACAGCGAGAAGACATACTCGTTGGGTGGACCCTTTATCCACGGAACCGGACGACTGCCGTCTCCCCTAACCAGAGTGAAGTGCCTTTCCCTCGCTCCGTTGTGGGAGTAGAACATCCGGGCCATGGTGGTGTTTTGAATCGTCCACCGGATGGTGCTGGTACAGGTGCTCCGGCCCTCTGCAATCGTGCAGGGATTCGGCGAAGCGCTGATCGTGCCCGAGGCCGGCGGCGCTCCTGTGCCGGTGACGGTGACCGATGCCAATAGTGCTCCCCGGACGCCGCCCGTGTAGTCGTACAGCGAGAAGACATACTCGTTGGGTGGACCCTTTATCCACGGAACCGGACGACTGCCGTCTCCCCTAACCAGAGTGAAGTGCCTTTCCCTCGCTCCGTTGTGGGAGTAGAACATCCGGGCCATGGTGGTGTTTTGAATCGTCCACCGGATGGTGCTGGTACAGGTGCTCCGGCCCTCTGCAATCGTGCAGGGATTCGGCGAAGCGCTGATCGTGCCCGAGGCCGTGGACGGCTTCCGGACCGTTACCTTGACCGTGGCCGTGACCGACTTTAGCGCGTTGGCCGCCGTCAGCGTATAGGTCTTCGTGGCGGACGGAGACACCTTGACGGAGGTCCCCGCCACCGTGCCGATCCCCTGGTCGATGGACAGGGTATCGGCATTAATGGTGCTCCAGCTCAGGGTTGAAGACTTGCCCTTGCCGATAGTCGCCGGGGTGGCCGTGAAAAAGTTAATCTTCGGCGCCAGCGACACTCCGACCGTCACTGTGGCCCTGGCCTTGACCGACCCTAACGAGTTGGTCGCCGTCAGCGTATAGGTCGTCACTAAAGACGGAGACACCTTGACGGAGGTCCCCGTCACCGTGCCGATCCCCTGGTCAATGGACAGGCTGTCGGCGTTGGTGACGCTCCAGCTCAGGGTTGAAGACTCGCCCTTTTCGATGGTCGCCGGGGTGGCCGTGAAGCTGATGATCTTCGGCGATCCCCGGACCGTCACCGTCACCGTTTCCGTGTCCAATCCTACCGAGTTGGTCGCCGTCAGCTTGTAGGTCGTCGTGACAGACGGAGACACCGAGTAGGACGTCCCTGTCACCGTGCCGACCCCCTGATCGATGAACAGGCGATCTGCGTTGGCGACGCTCCAGCTCAGGGTTGCGCGTCCGCCCTTGGCGATGGTCGTCGGAGTGGCAGTGAAGCGGCTGATCTTCGGCGGCCCCCTGACCGTCACCTTGGCCGTGGCCGTGACCGACCCTAACGAGTTGGTCGCCGTCAGCGTATAAGTCGTTGTGGCGGACAAAGACACCTTGACGGAGGTCCCCGTCACCGTGCCCACGCCCTGGTCGATAGACAGGCTATCGGCACCGGTGACGCTCCAGCTCAGGGTTGCGCGTCCGCCGGGAGCGATGGTCTTTGGACTGGCACTGAAGCGGCTGACCTTCGGCGGCCCCCTGACCTGCACTGTGGCCCTGGCCTTGACTGACCCTACCAAGTTGGTCGCCGTCAACGTATACATCGTCGTGACAGACGGAGACACCTTGACGGAGGTCCCCGTCACCGTGCCGATCCCCTGATCGATGGACAGGCTGTCGGCGCCGGTGGTGCTCCAACTCAGGGTCGAGCTTCCGCCGGGGTCGATAATCACTGGACTGGACCTGAACCTGTTGATCTTCGGCGATCCCCGGACCGTAACCGTAACCGTGGCCGTGACCGACCTGAACGAGTTGGTCGCCGTCAGCGTATAGGTCTTCGTGGCGGAAGGAGACACCTTGCGGGAGGTCCCCGTCACCGTGCCGATGTTCTGGTCGATGGACACGCTGGCGGTATTACGGCTGACGCTCCATTTCAGGGTCGAGCTTCCGCCGGGGTCGATGGTTGCCGGGCTGGCCGTGAAGCTGATGATCTTCGGGGCTAGCGACACTCCGACCGTCACTGTGGCCCTGGCCTTGGCCGACCCTGTTGAGTTGGTCGCCGTCAGCGTATAGGTCGTCACTAAAGACGGAGACACCTTGACGGAGGTCCCCGTCACCGTGCCGATCCCCTGGTCAATGGACAGGCTGTCGGCGTTGGTGACGCTCCAGCTCAGGGTTGAAGACTCGCCCTTGTCGATGGTCGCCGGAGTGGCCGTGAAGCTGCTGATCTTCGGGGCCGGCTTCGGCGGAGCCTTGCCGGTGACCTTGACGCTGTCGAGCAGCTTGCCCTGCACCCGGCCCGCATAGTTGTAGAGGTAGAACGTGTAGGTGTTGGCCGGAGCCGCCTGTATCCACGAAGGCGACGCGCTGCCGCTCCGCCCGCTGCTTGCGAGAACCGTCGCGGGGCGGCTGTTGCGCGAAACCCGCACCAGAAGTCCGGTGGTCCCGGTGGCGCTCCACGTGAGGGTGGTCGTGCAGGTCCTCTTCCCCGCGGCAATCGTGCAGGGATTCGGCGAAGCGCTGATCCTGCCCGAGACCGTTGACGGCGGCCGGACCGTCACCCTGGCCGTGGCCTTGACCGACTTTGTCGAATTGGTCGCCGTCAGCGTGTAGGTCGTCGTCTTCGAGGGAGAAACCGTGCGGCTGCCGCTGGTGCTTACCTTGCCGATCCCAGGGCTGATGAACACGCTGGTGGCGTTCGAGGTGCTCCATTTCAGGGTCGAAGACTTGCCCTTGTCGATGCTCGATGGGCTGGCGCTGAAGCTGCCGATCGTCGGCGCTTTCGGTCTCGGCGGAGCCTTGCCGGTGACCCGGACCGAATCCAGCCGGGACCCCAGGCTTCCGCCGGAATAGTCATGCAGGTAGAACGTGTAGGTGTGGGAAGGCGCGGCCTGTATCCATGAAGCCGACTGACTGCCGCTCCTCCCGCTGGTGGCGAAGTTCCCTGCCGCCCGCCCGTTGTGGGAAACCATCACCCGAAGCCTGCTGGTTCCGGTGGCGCTCCAACTGAGGGTGGTCGTGCAGGTCTTTTTCCCCGCTGCAATCGTGCAGGGATTCGGCGAAGCGCTGATCGAGCCCGTTTGGGCCGAAAGCTGCGGAGCGGCCAGCAACAACCCCAGGACACAGAGTATCCAGGCTGGGAACCTTCTCATCACCACGCACCACCGGACCGCCGGCCAGGTAAAAGGGGGCCGGGCTGTTGCAAACTCCCACGTGATGTTGGGTGAAGTCTTGCTTAACCGAGCTCAGGTGTGCGCTCGCGTCAATGCATGTTGTTGTGTTCGAAAGGCAACCGACTCGGCTTGTGAATCACGTAAGACTTTGCACTTGGAATTCACTCACAAACCGGCCGGCCGTGTCAAAGAAATTCCTCCGGGCGGGGCGACGCGCCCTCTACTCTCCCAGGCTCAAACGAAGGGCCATCAGAATCTCGGCCTCGAAATCCGTCTCCGTCTCAGAAGGCCAGACGGCGGCCTCCACGGCTTCGCCGACCCCTCCAGCTACCGTTTCCAGAAGAGGGAGCACCTTTTGGATGAACGGCGATTCCCCTTCCATCTCCCCGGTCCGAATCAGCTCCTCCAGGCTGCCGAGGAAGTCCGACGCGATCAACCGCTTGTCGGCGTCGGGAGGGAACTTCGGTCCGATGGTCGAAATCGACAGGCTGTTGTTCTCACTGAAGTTGAACGCCCACTTTTGCCCTCTAAGTTCCTCAACCCAGTTGGACCTGGTTGAAATCACGCTCGGGCTTCCTACAACGTAGGCCCGAACAATTCCGGGCAGGGCCTCCGTGGTAAAGCCAAAGGGTTCCAGCGCCTTCCCCTGAGCAAGGGTATATTGGGTCAGTTGCGCATGCCAGTTGATGCGCCTGCGGAGCATGGAGTGCCGTACTTCCCGGCGATAGTCCTCTCCCCATGAAGAGCTCATCGCCTTTGAGCGTTCCTCCACTCGAGCCTCCGGCAACTCCCAGTCGTCCACCCCCCATCCATGGGGCCGGACCAGGCCGGACAGCCCCATCTCCTGCTGCTTCAACGGAACGGGCAGGAGAATCTGGCCTATGGATTTCCTGGCCTGAAGACGGTTCTGAATGCGGTAGCGGTAGACGTACCCCCGGGTTCGGGGATCTCCCGGCTGGTAGATGGCGACGCTCAGGGAGGGACAGGAGGCAATCCCCAACGGCGCTTTCTCCACCACCCGGCCGCCTATCAACTCTTGCCTCGGACCGAGGCCCTCGAAAGCAGGATAGAGCGGAAACGACAGCACGAGCTCGCCCGTCTCCTCGTCCAGGTAGACCAGCCGGTCGTGCAGCTCTTCAGGGATCTCGCCGTTGGAGGGGTAGGCAGGCACCGGAGGCAGCTCCACCCTCAGACGCATGCGGGCCACCTCGGCCGCGTCGGCTGCGCCGCAGGGGAGAAAGACGCCTCTAGGGGGTTGGTAAGGCTCTTCGACGGCACCCGTTTGGGCCAGGAGGCGGGGAGCCCCTGGAAACAGAACAAGAAGACAACTGAACACCCATGGAACGGCTCTCGCCATCGCGGTCTTCTCTCGACAGGGCTTCAGGGGTTGACCAGGGACAGCTTCAGGGCGGCATCGAGCTGCCGCTCGGCGCTCGACTCGGGGTCCGGGGCAACTCCGATCGGGGGGAAAGGCTCATTGACCGCCAAGGACTGGTAAACCTCCCACGGTACCTCCCCGATTCCCTCCCAAGGGCGCGGACGGTCGATGAATTCGTTCAGGCGGTCCAGCACCTCTTGAACAAACGGAGAATCGCTGTACCGAGCGGGTGGAATGCCTTCGCCAAAGTTGACGATATGGTCGTCAGCGCGGCCGGGAGTCAGAATCCCTTTTCGCATCATGTCGGAAACCTCGACAAGGAAATCCCGGGCTATTTTTCGGCTGGTAACCCAATTCTCAAACTTGGGACCGATTGTCCACAAGGCCGTCTTGCCCCAGTTCGCCGTGATCTCCTCCAACTGCTTCCGCGCCTCCGGAGGCACGTCGGCCGGCAGCGGACCCACTGAAGACTCGGCCCCGTGGAAATAGGCCTGGACGATTCCCGGCCGATTCTCGTTATCCACTGAGAAGGCGGCCGACTCGCTGGGCAGAAGAGCCGACCCGGATCGGATGGCGAACCGCACCGACCAATTCCCGGGACGCGATGCATAGAGATCCTGCCGCCAGAGGCCCCTCTTGTGTTCCTTGCTCGAAGACCGTGCGGCCTCATGCGAGGCCTGCGACTCTGGAACGGGCAACAGCCAGGCGCGAATGGGCTGCACATTTCTCGGACCGTTGGTCACGGTGTAGCGGTAGCGGTAGCCGCCCCCTGGACCTGCGGAAACCTCCGAGCGGATCTTCGGAGCCATGCGGAGAGGCCGCTCGATGAGATGAACGGTCCTGGGCTCATCGGGTGCAGGCCTGTAGGCAAGAACGAGGTCCAGCGTCTTGTGATGAAAGAACACAAACTGGTCGGGAAACTTCTGGTCGACGTTACCGTCCGGCGGATAGATGGGGGCCGGCAGGAACATCACTCCTCCCTCCTGGCCCGGTAAAGCTCCGGGCGCACCGAAGAGGAGCAAGAGCAGGACGGCGATGCAGTGACGCCTCTTGAGTCGAACCATGGGTGAAACCTCCTTAATCCCGAACGATAGGTGGATTCTCCGGTTACTCGCCAGCGCTGTTTACGCCGCAGTGGCAGTGCTCGGCGGCGTCGCCCTTGAGCTCATGCTCGGCGTATTTCAAGCCTTCTTGATCGCAGATTTGTAAAAAGCGGGCAATTATCCGCTCATCATAGATGACGCTGTTCGGGTTCTTGGAGTGGCACCGGATATCGACCGCCTTCCCCCGGTGGTGCGAGTAATGCGGCCCCCTCCACCTCCAAGCCGTACCGGTCGGTTGCTTCACGTCGAAGACCCCGCCATACTCCAGTGACATATCGTTGATTGCGATGGGTTGGTACTTCAACGGAGCTGTTTTGTAGCAGGAGAACTCATCGCGGTATTTCTTAGCAATTTTCGTGATGCGCTCCGTGAGGAAGGTCGTGCCGTAATGATTGTTCGGGTGTATCTCCGTAGTCCCTTCAGGGACCATCGTATTCTTTGATTTGATCGTGTCGCTGTAGTCGTGAAGGTCGGAATACTTCACTTTGAATTTGTCAAATCTGCAGTTGCGGTACCCTATTAGCGGGTTGGGAGGTCCATTACAGGCCCTCACCCACTCTTCTTGCCCCACTTGCGAAGGTTTGAGTTCAAAAGGGAAGCCCCCCGTCCCCTCGTATCTTCCATATTGTGACCGACCGAAACCGAGAGCCAGGTAGGTGAGTCCAGGCGACAGGGTTACGTCCTCATCGGAGGGGACGACGATCTCTGAAATCGAGTCGGCGCGGGTGCCTACGGGGTCATATTTTGTGGGGATTCTTTGTCCTTTGGTTCGGTCAGGGCTATTATGCTCATGACCTCCGCTCTTAATGTAATAGCCGTTGAAAAAATAGACCGTGCAACCAGATTGCCGAAACTCCTCACCCGTGATCGGGTCCACCGTGTAGCAGATTGCATATTTTTTTCCCGTGGTCGGCTTCTTTTTCTGGCTCGCAGGTTCAATAGACTCTGGCAGTCCTTTGGGCTCTGCGTAGGGGTCAGTTTTAGCAGTCTCCTCAGTAGACTCGCCCAAAAGCCCGGAGTCTCCTCCCAACACCAGGAGCAGGAACAAGGCGAAGTGAATCCAGCGAATGTTCATTTCCACCGAACAACCTCCTTGAAATCCTCCCTGGAGCCCAAGGCTACCCGCGTTTCAACCAAGCGACAAATGCCTCTCCATCCGGTTCGTACCTGGCCAGTCGAAGGCCGGACCGGAAGGCGCACCGCTCCAGACTCCTGCGGTTGAAGTACTGCAAATGCGCCGGGGTATGGTTCAGGCCCCAGTGCTTCCAGAGATCAAAAGGCGCAGCGGGGCTCCAACCGGCAGGTCTAAAGGGCGCGCTCACAAAAACCATGCCCCTCTCGGCCAGCAAGGCGGAACACCGCCTCAGGACCTGAACGGGGTCGGGCAGGTGCTCGATGACGTGCGTCATGGAAATCACGTCATAGGGGGCCAGGGCCTGGATCTCTTTCGCCTTCGATTCGAGCGTTCCCACGAAATAGCGGTCCACCCACGGGCAGGACTCGGCCGCCTCCGAGCTGATGTCCTGCGCCACTGTGGTCGTTCGGGCAATCAGGATCTTTGCCGCTCGGGACATCCAGCTCAAACCGCTTCCAATCTCCAGCACCCGAGCGCCCTGGTAGCGAATCACCCATTGTTTCAGGACTTTCCACAACCACTGCGGATAGGAACGCATCAGCTGTTGTGTCCGGATTTCTTGCAGCCGCAGTCGATGGACTTCCACGATCACTTTGGCGCGGCTGCCCCCGTAGACGGAACCGTCGAACTGTGGACTATTGATGTAGAGGGCGTCCAACATCTCTTGAGGTGGCAGGGGGCTCAGGAAGATCAACTCGCAACCCGGGCAGCAAACCAGGTCGAAGAGCTCCGGACCGAGGCCTCTGCCTCGCACCGGTCCCGGTGTCACCTCCAGGGTGCCCAAGCGCTTCGCGCCGGCAACCTCCTGGCCTTTGCAGATCGGACACTCCCTTGGGCGATCCTCATCCAGCACCTCCTTGCCGCAGGACACACGAAACACCACCGGACCGACAGCCAGGCACAGGTGCCGGGCTGTTGCAAAGTCCCACGTGATGTGTGGAAAGATCCTGCTTATTGACCGAATCTAGGGTAGCTAGCCCTCGACACTACACTTCAGGTTGTTGTATTCGGCAGGCAACCCGACTCGGCACGTGAACCACGTAAGACTTTGCACTTGAAATTCACTCACAAACTGGCCGGCCGTGTCAAAACAAATCCTTATCGGCGGGGGCCGTTCGCCAGAGATTACCGGCTCCGATGAACGACAACAGTGACCAACGACTTACCACACGGGAGGAATCACCCGACCAGTGACTGGCCCCCCAAGGCCTCAGAACGGCTCTGAGGGTGCGTCAGGAAATCGACGGGATGCAACGGGGAGGTATGGATGCTCCGTCTACTGGAGCAGCAGACAGAGCATGCCAAAGGTCAAGGTAGCGTTGGCCAGGATGATGACAACGGCGATGCCAAGGGCGACTTTTAGCAAGTCTGTTTTGAGCTTGGCGATCTCGGTCTTGACTTCGGCGATATCAGACTTAGTGGCCACCGTATCGGTGAAAGCTTCGGCCAAGGTATCTACCATGGCGTCGGCCTGCACTTCGGCTAATCCGGCAGCCGGGAGATTGCGGACAGCCTTGCGAGTGTCAAAAGTGATGGTGGTCATGGTGTTCTCTTTTGCCTAGAGGGTAGCACAATCCAAGTGGTCCGATTTCCCTCTCAGAGAGCTCTCCCCCCGCCTGTGGGCAATCCAAGATTTTCGCGCCCGATCAGGTGAAAAAAGACGCCGTAGGATGCTCTGTGCTGGTGTAGAAACGCCCCTCCCAAAAGTTACCATAAAGAGATATTATCGGAAGTAGCCGCCACTCATTCCAAAGGACTTAGGAGCCGCCACTCTCCAAACCTCCCGAAAACCACAAGATGTGGGGCGCCGCAGGCCCGTCCCGAAGGCCTCTTGTGGTCCTTTTCGCTCCAGCCGGGTCTGCCTCTCAGAGCCCCGCAGGCCTCGCCGGTTGTGGGCACGCCGACCGAAAAAGCGGATCTTCGTCACAACTAAAATCATGTTGGATTCGACGGCTAGAGGAGTTTGGTCAAGCCAACGACCAAGCCGACGATGCCGGCCCCTTGAATCCACAAGGCCCGAAACAACCTGCCTTCCAAGCGGCCAATTTCAGCCTTGACTTCGGCAATATCAGCTTTTAGGTCAGCCCTGACTTCGGCGGTGTCTGCTTT
>JAPOZE010000451.1 GCA_026706225.1 Acidobacteriota bacterium | reverse complement strand
AACTGCATGGCGGGATTGTGCAGGTGTCCGGTGGCGGAGTAGTGCACCGCCTGAGGATGGTCGTTGCCGAAGGACTTGATGGAACGGACGACGGCCAGCTTGTCCATCCGCTTGGCCAGCCTGGGAAGGAGCTCCGAAATCTGAATGCCGGCCACGTTGGTGGGAATGGGGCGAAAGGAGCTGTTGGGCTTGGGATCCCAGGTGTCGACCTGGCTGGGACCGCCATCCAGCCATACCAGAATGCAGGCCTTGGCCTTCGCCGGGTTGGGGCGGGAAGAATCGGCCAGGGCTGCCTCCAGCCGCAGGGCCTGGCTCAGGTGGATTCCCAGAAACCCCAGCGACCCGACACCGATAAACTCCCGCCGGTTCCACTGCTCCCGGGTTGCAGATAAACAGCCCACTTTTTTCAGCATGGCACTATGTCGTCAGGCTTCAATAGGAACGATCTCTCCGCGCTTCGGATTTTTCAGAGCTTCGAGCACCGCGGGAACCATCGGCTGAAGATATTCTATGTTATTTCTTCTTGTAATGAGTACCACAATCGGGATGTCATTTTCGGTTATGTTTTTCAGTGATTTTCCGCAAACTCCCGTGAAGTGATCAGCGCCCACTGCAAATCCCTCAGAGCCTGCTGTCGACTTGGAGTACGCGTGATCAAACGCTGCACCTCCTCCACCTCCTCCGGCTCCGGGAATCGCGAGTAGGCCGCCAGGTAGAGCTCCTCGACGATCTCCACATCCGATGCTCCCCGCTGAAACAGTTCGTAGACCCGCGCGCCTTCATTCCAGAGCTTGTCGTTGTAGGTCGATCCCACCAGCAGGTGCAGGGCCTGGGTCAGGTTGGACTTGCCGTCCCGCTCGGGTATGGAAAACCGGTTGGGGCGCCCGAAGGTGTCGAGGAAGGTGGATTGATAGATGTCGGTTTCCTTGAGCTGGACGGCCCGAGTCCCCCTGGGGGGCCCGCCTCTTCCCTTCTTCCTGTGGAGCCAGTTGCCGAAGGTCTCGGGAACCCCGGTCACGTCGCAGATGGCATCCAGCAGGATTTCCGCATCCAGGGGACGGCTCAGGGCCCGGGAGTAGTTGAGTCGGTCGGCCCGGTTGGTGTGGTTGACTGTGCTGGACAACTGGTAGGTCCGGGAATGGACGATCCGGCGGAACAGGTGTCTCAGGTCGTAGCCGTTGCGGGCGAAGTCCTCGGCCAATCGCCGCAGCAACTCCGGATGGGTGGGCGGGTTGTTGCTGCGGAAGTCATCCACCGGATCCACGATGCCGCGACCGAAGAAGTAACTCCAGAATCGATTGACGGAGGCCTCGGCGAAATAGGGATGCGAAGTGATCCACTTGGCCATCTCGCCCCGCGGGAAGCCGGGTCCGTCGTAGGACACCCGGGTGCCGTTCAGCAGGGTGGGGACCACCTCCTGGCCGGTGCGGGGGTGGAGGACGCGCAGCTCGGTAGGGCTGGGGACGTCGGCGGCCACCTCCCGGCCGTCCGGGCTGTCGAAGACCACCGATTCCGGATTGGCGCCCAGCCTGAACATGGACCCGAAAAAGGCCGCCATGCCCCAGAACTGATCCTGTGTCCAGCGCTCGTAGGGGTGGTCGTGGCACTGGGCGCAATCCAGGCGCCGTCCCATGAACACCCGCACCTCCTCGCCCATCATGTTCTCGGGAGGAGGCAGAACCAGGTAGGGGAGATAGTGCCTGGAGGCGGGACTGTACCCCTGAGCGGCGATCCGCTCCTCGGCTACCCGGTCGTAGGGACGATTGCGGGCCACGGCGTCCCGTATCCACTCCCAGTAGGACTGGCTCCACTTGGGATTGATCCCCACCGGAAAGACGGCCACCCGGAAGAGATCGGCCAGGCGGAAGGTCCAGTAGTCCACGAACTCGGGGGAGTCGAGCAAGACTTCGATCAGCTTCTCTCTCTTTCGGGGGTCGGGGTCGGTCAGAAACTCCCGCACGCGTTCGGCGGGAGGAATGCGTCCGGTGAGATCCAGGCAGACCCTGCGCAGAAATTCGGCGTCGCCGGACAGCGGGGAGGGAAGAATGTTGAACTTTCTGAGCTTGGCGAAGACCTCGTCATCGATGAAGTTGGCGCGGGGGAGCTCCGGATAGTCCGGAATCCACTCGGCCACCACGCCGATCCTGGATTGCACTTCGTAACCGGCGCCGCGGACCAGGATATTGGACTCACCGGGATTGAGAGCCCGCACCAGGCCCTGTCCGTCCAGGTCGGCCACTTGCTGCTGCTTGGATTCGAAGCGCACCCGGTGGGTAAAGTCCTCCCGGGTGCCGTCGGAGAGCAGGGCCGTCACGATCAACTGCCGGCTCCCTCCCTTTTGCAGCAACCCTTCCCGGGGAAACACCTCCAGTCCTTCCACCGTGGGCAGGCCCGCCCCGTTTCCCTCACGGTAAGGCGCTCCCCGGCCGATCCAGTCCAGGATCGCCCGGTAGTCCTCCGAGCCCGTCTCCAGCCGCAACCCGCCCCCATGGGCAAGCTCCAGAGACGGTTTCCTCAGCAGCAGGCTGCGTTCGGGGGCCTCAGTATCGACGCGAGGCACGATGGGCTCGCCGCGCTTGTCGGTCAATACCTGGTAGACGCCGCCCGTGACGATCCAGTCGTAGTCCTGACTGGGGTGAGCGGCGTTGATGGAGAGCCTGAATCCGCCCTGTCCCTTGACCCCGGCGTGGCAGGCAATGTCGTTGCAGCCCCGCCGGGTCAGGATGGCGCCGATCTCTCTTTCGTAGCTGAATGGAGGCGGGCGCGCCGAATCGACCACCACCACCGCTGCCCGGGCCTTCAAGGACCCGAAAGTCACCTTCAGCCAGGTCTCGCCGTCCCCTGCCGCCAACACCCGGCCGGCGGAACCGAGCCGGGCCACCGCGGGATCGGCCAGGGAGAACTCGGCCCGGGCCGTCACGTCCTTTTTGCGACCCCCGGCAAGGGTGGCCACAACGGAGAACTGCTGGGAGGCATCCTTCCACCGCAGGGTGGTCGTTTCGGGCATCAGGCGCAGGGAGAGGGGGGCCGACGAAGAGGGCTCGGCGCCGCCGGTTGACTGGAGCGCCGGAATCAGCAGAAACGCGGCTGCCAGGAGCGGAATCGTCGGGCGCCGGGAAAGGCGGGAAACAAGCGTTCGCATGGGTTCTCGATCAATCAGGAAGCACACGCCCATTATCGCTTTTCCGGACCGGTCTTTTCAACAGGGTTTAGGGCGGCCTGAGCGGCAGGGACAGCCGGAGCCACCACCATCAACAGCAGATCCTTCACCGGAGTCATGCGGCCCATGCGGCCCTCTTCCACGGGTTGAGCCACCACTGTCACCGGAACCGGGACCGGCGTGGCCGGGGCGTCGGCGGCTGCAACCAACAGCAGGGTCGCTTTGCGGCTCCGGGAAACGTAGCGCTCCTTGCGGCCCTCGTTGACCGCGGGAGGAGCATCGGGCTCTGCCTGGGTGCCCGCCACCGCCGACACGCCGGGCGGCAATCCCACCAGACTCAAGGCGATGCTGCCCTCGAAGTGTTCCTCCTGGTCGGTGACCAGGCTCAGCGGGGTGGCCGTTCCGGCGACCAGGTTCAAATGGCCCTCCTCCAGGTGGATCTGCCCCATGTGAGGCACCTGGGGACGGATGAGCACCCGGTAGGCCATCGAGGGCCCGCCGAAGGCCGCCGTGATGTCCCGGATCTCCAGCGTGAACTCTCCGGCCCGGGGGAAGGAGTGAATGACCTTGGGCCGGATCTGCTTTTCGATCTCGGTGTTGGCATTCAAAATGGAGTGCACGTTGGTCAGGACTTCGGCGCCCTCGGCATCCACCATCTTCAGGTAGGGATTGAAGACCGGCACCGTGGCGCGGGGAGTTTCGATCTCCAGGGCGATGCGGTCGCCCACCTTGGCCGCGAACCGCACCCGGTCGATATCGCCCGGATGCTCGATGGATCCCACCAGCAGCGACGGCAAGGCAACCACCATCGCCTTCGAGGCTTCGTCCGGGGCCCCATCCAGTTCGATGACCGGAATTGTCTCCGGCAGCGGGGGCTTCCGCGTTCCGGCCTGGCCCTCGTCAGCCGGCTCCGGGTCAGACGGAGGCCGCGGCGGCGACGCCGTCCTGGCCCGCAGCGCATCCATTCGATCGGCTCGAAGCTCCCGGGTCCAGCTTCGTTCCTGCCAGAGGTCCCCGCCCGAGCCGATGGAGGCCGAACCGGATGCCTCTCCGTTCTCCTCCTCCGCATCCCTGGTGATCCGCAGAAGGTAGGGGTGATCGGGACCGCCCTCGCCCATAAAGCCGCTGACCCGAACCAGGTATCGACCGGACTTTCCAAATCGGTGCCTCAGAACGGGCTCGGTGCTCAGTTCGGGATAGGACACCGGCTCGTCGCTGAAAGCCAGCCTGCGGGCGCGGTCGGGACTGAACCAGCTCCCCGCGGGCTCAAAGAGGGTGATGGCCAGATCCGAGAGCTCCAGCGAGCGCACCTCGAAGCGCAGCCGGTCTCCTTCGGCCACGCTGAGGGCGTAGTAGTCCACCTCGGCAGGCTGCCCGAGGGTCCCGTGAACGGCCAGGGGCCACTCGGGCAAGGACTCGGCCTCGGAGGCCAGATCGTGGGAGGCGAGGCTCTCCCGGTGGCCGGGCTCGGCGTGCACGTGAAAGGTCAGGGGATGGGATAGGCCGCGAGGGGTGATCGCCCTCAGGCTGCGGGGGCCCGGTCGGGCAGCCGGATCCACCTGGAACCGCAGGCTGAGCAACTGGACCGGCTTGGCCCCGGCGTCGGACTGGGGCGTCTCTTCAGGCTTGGGACCCTTCTCGTTCCGGAGGCCGAGAATGGTCGCCCTGACGCCGCCGGAGTCGAACCACAGCTCGTTGGCGCCCTCCAGTCCGCGTCCCCTGAGGGTCCCTTCAAACTCCTCGCCCGGCCGGCCTCCCAGAGGAAACAGGGAAAGGATTTCGGGTGGACCGGAAGAGTCTGCCTCGGCTGGACAGGGGAAGGGCTCAAACAGGGCCAGCAGGGCAGCGACCATCCATCCCCGGCTCAAGAGGCCGGCGGTTTTGCAGGAAAGGGGCACGACGATTCCTCGAGCTTGGAAGACGGACAAGGCCAACCCGATTTTAGCCATCGGGAAAACCCATTGTCAATTTCGCCGCCCCGCCTCCGAAATCGCCTCCGAAATCCATTGATCCTCTTGCAAAGAGGGTCTACCCTGTCGGCAGACTTAACCGGATTGAGCCATGGACCCCGCTCCCCGATTCAAGCAGGCCAGAGACCGCGGGTGCGCCTTTCTCTTGCGCCATCAGGGCATCCGGGGAGAATTTCCCCGGGGCCGACCGGCTCTGGACGACTACTACAAGGCGCTCACCGCCCTTCAGGTCTGCGGGCACAACGATGCCGCCAACCGCCTCTGCCAGTGGATTCGCACCCGGGGCATGACTCCCGAGGGCGATTTCGGTCCCAGGAAGGAAGGCGCCTCCGGTTACTCCTGCGCCTATTTCAACGCCTGGGTCATCCTGGGAGCACAGCGGCTGGGACAGCTCGACCTGGCCACGCGGGGCATCCATTTCCTGTTGGGATTTCAAGACGAGGAAACCGGGGGCTTTTATTCGGACCCCACCGAGCGGGGTGCCGAGACCAGGCAGGACCTGATGGTGGTAAGCCTGTGCGGACTGGCCTGTCTGTCCATGGGCAAGACCGAGGAGGCCTGCCGGGCCGCGGGTTGGTTGAAGAACCTGTTGGAGGCGCAGCCTGATTTTCCGAAGAAGCTCTACACCGTCTACAGCAGAACTAACGGTCTGCATTGCGTGTTCGATCCGGGTGAAGCCCTAAGGCACCTGGTGGTGGCGGACTCCCGCACCGACCAGGCCTTCTTCAACCCGGGAATCGCCGCCGGCTTCCTCTGCCGGCTGTTCCAGGTCACTCAAGAGAGGAAGTGGCTGGACCTGGCCATTGAATACATGCGATTCGCCGAGGGGGCCAGCGACGAGCTCTTCCGCCTGATCCGGGCCGGCAAGGTAGGCTGGGCCGCTTCCCTGCTCTTTCGCATCACGGGACAACGAAAGTACCGGGCCATGGCCCTCAGGGTCGGAGACAATCTGATCCGGCTGCAGTCCCCTCAAGGGTACTGGTCGGGAGTGGGACAGCAGACGCCCAACTTCGATTCCACGGCCGAACGAGTGGTCTGGATGGATGAGATCGCCCAGGTTGGCGGGGAATGAGACCTGCCGACAGGAATGGCCTTTGCGGGACACACTACTATGGAAAGGACTCCCTGATGGAACCTCAGGACTGGATTCCAGCCCGTCGCCGTCGAATCTTGCTGGCCGGCCTTCTTGACTTCTTTCTGATTAGCGCTTCGTTCGGGCTGCTCGAGCATTTCGCCTACGTCCTGGATCCGGAAATTGGAGAGTTCCCGCTCTACGCCCGGATTCTGGCTTTTCTCGTGATCGAGTACCTCCTGTTGGCAAGGCTTCGCCGGTCTCCCGGTCTCTACTTGTTGTCCATTCGTTTCCTGGATTTGCGCGACGATATGGCTACAGCCGCGGGACTGCCGTTCGCCATCTGGAAACAGCTCACCTCGGTTTCCGTAAATGCCTGGGTGAAAACCCACGAATCCTGGTTTACCTTGCTGATGGGCGTGTGGATGGTGAACGAAGGGAGCAAATCTCTGGTGCGTTGGACCCTGTGGGTGCCTCCTTATCCCGAGTTCGGCTTTGAAACGTCGACGTCTGTTTCGGCTGCTCTGTCGGTGGCCAGGGGCGCCATCGAGATTTTCCTGGCCTGGGCTATTTTTCGGCTGAGGTTCCTTGCCCTGCCAGTGGGAGTCGCGCACTTCACGGTTGCGTTGGTGTCGATGTGGATGAGCTGGCACTTGTGGGATTCCTGGGTTGTCGAATACGTCACTCGCAGACGCACATTTCAAGGTCTTCCGGTACGCCAATCCGAGATTGAACAAATGCAGGCCATCACTCCGGAATGGCAACTGGCCTTTATCGGAGTCGCGATCGTGCTATTTCTGTTGTTGGCCATTCCCATCGTGAGATCGAGACGCGCACCCCAATTCGAACAACCCGATACGGGTGGATGACCTGATGAAAGAGAGTGGACGACCGGAAGGACCTGTTCCGCAAATCCTTCCGGTCGTCGGTCCGGACTGACCCGGCAGGGAGGTTGACCATGCTGATCATCGACGGGGACTACCCCATGGCCATTGGCGCCATGGACCTGAACCGTGACCTGACCCTTCCCCTCGCGGAGGTTCGGCGTGCCGCTCCCGACCGCTTCGCCGAGCAGAGCCGGCCCGACGCCGAGACCATGGCCTCCCTGCCGGCCATGCGCCGAGGCGGTATTGCCGTGGCCCTGGTCAAGGTGGTGGCCCGCCACTATCGGTCCGGGAGCCCGTTGTGGGGATACCGTGGCCCTGAGATGACCTACGCCGCGGCCCGGGCCCAACTGGCCTACTACCGGATGCTGGAGGTGCGCGGGGAGGCCAGGGTCCTGCGAACGGGGGCGGATATCTCAGACCATCTGCAATCGTGGTCAAACAGTGAGTCGCGGGAGGGCCTGCCCGTGGGATTTATCCTCGGCATGGAGGGGGCCGATCCCATTCTGGAGACGAACCAGGTATCCCAGTGGTGGGAGGAAGGAATTCGGGTCATCAGCCTCTCCCACTACGGCCTCAGCACCTACTGCCATGGCACCGGGACCGGGACCTCGGGGGGGCTGTTCCCGCCCGCCAAGGCCCTGCTGCGGGAGATGGATTCGGCCGGTATGATCCTGGACGTCACCCACGCTTCCGATGCCTCGGTCCGGGAGGCCCTGGACCTCTTCGGGGGTCCGGTGCTGGCCAGCCACCAGAACTGCCGCGCCATCGTCCCGGGAGAGCGACAGTTCCCCGATGACCAGTTGCGGGCCTTGATCCGGAGGGGCGGCGTCATCGGGGCCTCCATGGACAGTTGGATGCTGTATCGGCCCGGGCTGGACTGGGGAGGTCCCATTCCTCCCCGGCGCAGCGTCTACTCCAAGGAGGAGGTGACGCTGGAGGACTACTGCGACCACATCGATCACGTCTGTCAACTGGCGGGCAACAGCCGACACGCCGCCATCGGCGGGGACACCGACGGCCAGGGCGGCAGCGGAGGGGCTCCGGCGGAGATCGACACCGTGGCCGACTACCAAAGGGTAGCGGAAGTGCTGGAGCGGCGGGGCCATTCCACCGAGGCCGTCGAGAACGTCATGTTCCGCAACTGGCAGCGGTTCTTTGAAACCCACCTCCCCCAGTCCCGGGACGCTGGTTCCGACAACCCGACCTAAGGAGGATGAATTTGCGCTGCCTTTTCCCTGTCGGTGTTCTCGTTCTGGCGGCCCTTGCGGGCGGTTGCGGGAATTCCGACCCCCAACAGCCGGACCCCATGCAACCCGAAACTTCCGAGCACTACCTGGCCTATTTCGGCACCTTTACCCGGGGGGAGCTTGGCGGCAAGGGCATTTACGTCAGCCGTTTCGAGGTCTCCAGCGGCAGACTGAGCCCCATCCGCCTGGCGCTGGAAGCGGAGGACCCCTCGTATCTGGCCGTCCACCCCAACCGGCGCACCCTCTACTCCACCAACGAGGTGGGAGGCCGCTCGGGAACGGTCAGTTCCTATGCCATCGATCCGGCAAGCGGCGGGCTCAGTCTGCTCAACCAGGTGCCGGCCCAGGGCAGGGGCACCTGTCACATCGGCCTCGACGGCGACGGCAGCATGTTGGCCGTGGTCAACTATGTCACCGGCAGCGTGGCTACCTACCAGGTGCTCGAAGACGGCAGGCTGGGAGGGACGCTCAACGTCACGCACAACCGGGGCGAGAAGCCCCATCCCCATTCCGCCAACTTTGCGCCGGACAACCGCTTTCTCATCGTGCCCGACGTCGGCACCCACAAGGTCCACCTCTACCGGGTCGATCCGGCCAGGGCGGTGCTCCGGCGTCACGACCCCGCGGAGTTCCCGTTCAGGCCGGGCAGCGGCCCCCGCCACCTGGCCTTTCATCCTTCCGGCCGGTACTGCTATATCCTCGAGGAGACGGGAAACATGGTGATGGCGTTGAAGTGGGATGAGCGGCGCGGGACCCTGGAGGAGCTTCAACGGATTCCCACGGTTCCGGCATCCTTTCCTGGAGAGACCTGGACCGCCGAGATCGTCGTCCACCCTACGGGAAAGTTCCTCTACGGGTCCAATCGCGGGCACGACTCCATTGCCGTGTTCTCCATCGACCAGGACAGCGGCCGCCTCACCGCCGTCGACTACACCCCCACCCAGGGCAGCTACCCGAGAAACTTCAACCTGGACCCCAGCGGCCGGTGGCTGATTGCGCTGAACCGGGAAAGCAACAACGTCGTCACCTTTGCCGTCGACCAACAGACCGGAAGACTCACCCCCTCGGGACAGGTGCTGGAGCTGCCCAGCCCCTCCTGCCTGCGCTGGGTGCCGCCGGATGCAGAGTGACGGTTATCGCCTGCCGGCTTTCCTGCCAAACGGTTGACGGTAGCGACACCCGCGCCCTCGTCGGCCTGCCGACCCGCCCTGTCTTCTGCACCGAGGCAATGGACAGGGTCTTACGGGAAGTGAGGAAGAGTCGTACGGGTTGGCAGAACTGCCAGAGGATCACGGGCCCTGAACACTCAACCTGACCGGCGCAGCCCATCGATTATGCTAAGCCAATGATCGAGCGCGATTTCTCGGGCAAGGTTACTGATGCGGTGCATCGGCTAGGGCCTGTTAACACTAGCGAAGCGCCTCGAAGATGAGGGCAAACAGGATGAA
>JAPOZE010000491.1 GCA_026706225.1 Acidobacteriota bacterium | reverse complement strand
CGGCCGCTTTCAGCACGGTCTCGATATTCTTGAGGGTCTGGGTCACGTGCGCCTTGACGTCGCCTTCGACCAGTTTGGGCGGTGCCGTTCCCGGAATGACTCCGGCCTGACCCGACACGAAAAGGCGGTCGCCGGCCATCACGCCGGGACTGTAGGGCGCCTTGCCGGGCTCGGTCCCTTCGGGATAGACGTACCGCTTCTCTCCCCGCACGGCGACCATGGCGATTTCCACGCTGGCTCCCAGCGCCAGCTCCGAAACCGCGACGGTGGTGCGGCTGGGAAGCTTGTCCTGCTCGAGGAAGGAGCGATAGACCTGGCTCATCGGACCGATCTGCTTCATATCGGTCAGCCATACGTGGGTGGCCACCACGTCGGAGAAGCCGTATCCCCTGGCCTCCAGTTCCCGCTTCAGGTTCTCCATGGTGACCTTGGTCTCCGCTTCGATTCCCGAGGCCATCTCCCGGGTCTCCGGGTCCAGACCCACCTGTCCGGACAGATAGAGAGTGTCGTCCACCTCGATGGAGGCGCTGAAGGGCGGCCCCGCCGGCGCCGGCTCTTCCACCGGCGCCTGTTGACAGGCGGCCAGGCACAAGGCGCCGAAAGCACACAAGACCGTCAGCCCGAGCAAATCTCTCTTGGTCATCTGCAACGCTCCTCCATGATCGCTTTCTGGTTCCATCCATTGACCACAACCGGGCCGCCCCGACAACTGGATGATGTCGAGAGCCGCCCCCGCGGTCAGTGCAGAATCTATCACAGCCCGGCCCCCTCCGGGGGGTTATCTGGCGGTTGGAGTTGTCCGGAGCCCGAACAGGACAATCCCGGTTGGCGTCGGGTGCGCAATCCAGTAGTATGGAGCCCCCTGGTTCAGCCGACCCCATCCCCACGGCCCACGCATCCGATCGGAGGCGGGACCCACGGGACTGAAGCCCAGGAAATTCCTTCAATTTCTCCAGGAGCCGATCGACATGGGAAAGGATTCATCTTCCGCCGCCGTCACCGTCACCTCCGCGTGCGACTTCGAGGTTCGCCCGGAAGACGCCGAACTGTTCCAAAGCCACCTCAGGAGCTTTGTCCCGCCGGAAGCCTTTGACGCCCATGCCCATTTCTACGAACGGTCCCACATCGGGCCGACCTATGCCGACAGCTATCTCAAGGATGCCCCCGACCCCGGCGGCTGGGCTGCCTACCGCCGCCAGGTCTCGAAGTGGATGGGAGACCGGACGGCCACGGGCGGACTGTTTTTCGGCATGCCGCGCCGGGATGTGGACATGGCCGGAGCCAACCGATTCCTGGCGGTCGAGACCGGCCGGGAAGAGCGGCTCAAAGCCCTGATGCTGATCCATCCCCGGGACGATCCCGACCGGGTCGACGCCCAGATCGCCTCGGAGGGATTCGTGGGCATGAAGGTCTACCTGGTCTATGCCGACAGGGAAGATCCCTACAACGCCGAGATCGAGGAGTTCCTTCCGGAGTGGGCCTGGGAAATCGCCCACAAGCGGGGCCTGGCCATCATGCTGCACCTGGTCAAACCGCGGGCCATGGCCGATCCCGACAATCAGAGCTACATCCGCCGGCACTGCCTGCGCTATCCGGGCGCCAATCTCATCCTGGCCCACTGCGCCCGCAGCTTCAACGCCGGGCATGGGCTGGAAGGCCTGGAGTCGCTGCGCGGACTGGACAACGTCTTCTTCGACAACTCGGCCATCTGCGAGCCCCAGCCCGTGGAAGAGATCCTGAGACTCTTCGGACCCGGCCGCCTCCTCTTCGGGACCGACTTCCCGGTCTCCGAGCTGCGGGGGCGGGCGGTGAGCATCGGCGACGGCTTTGTCTGGATGGGTACGGCCAACCTGGATTGGTCGACGACCGCTTTCGGATCCCACACGGTGCTGGGGCTGGAGAGCCTGCTGGCCCTCAAGCAGGGTTGTCGGAACAGGCACATGACCGACGCCGACATCGAGCGGATCTTCTACCGCAACGCCTGCCAGCTCTTCGGAATCGGAGAGCGGAAGGTCGGCCGCGGCCAGGAGCTCTACCAGGTGGCCAAGAGGCTGATTCCCGGAGGAACCAACCTTCTGAGCAAGCGTCCGGAACTGTTCGCGCCCGAACAGTGGCCGGCCTATTACAAGGAAGCCCGCGGCTGCACCATCGTGGACATGGATGGGCGCCACCTGACCGACCTGAGCTTCAACGGAATCGGTTCCTGCCTGCTGGGCTATGCCGACCCCGACGTCACCGAGGCCGTGCTGCGCAGGGTCCAGCTCGGGTCCATGTGCACCCTGAACGTACCCGAGGAGGTGGAGGTGGCCCGCTTGATGCTGCAGCTTCACCCCTGGGCGCAAAATGCTCGTTTCACGCGGGCCGGAGGAGAGTCCCTGACGGTGGCCGTGCGCATCGCCCGGGCGGCTACCGGGCGCCAGAGGGTCGCCATTTGCGGCTACCACGGCTGGCACGACTGGTACATGGCCACCAACGTGGGCACCGACCAGGACCGACTGGGAGACCACCTGCTGAAGGGCCTGGACCCGGCCGGCGTACCCTTCAAACTGGGCGGCACCACCCTTCCCTTCCAATTCGGCCGGCTGGATCAACTGGAGCAGATCTTCGAGACCACCAGCGAGCCCCTGGCGGCGGTGGTGATGGAGGCCACCCGAGGCGACCATCCCCCTCCCGGCTTCCTGCAGGGGGTCAGGGATCTCTGCAGCAGACACGGAACCAAGCTGATCTTCGACGAGGTTTCCAGCGGCTGGAAGCACGCCCTGGGAGGAGCCCATCTCAGGTATGGCGTCTTCCCCGACATGGCGGTATTCGCCAAGTCGACGGCCAACGGGCACCCCATGGGAGCGGTGATCGGCACCGAGGCCACCATGCAGGCGGCCCAGGGATCCTTCATCTCCAGCTCCTTCTGGACCGAGGGGGTGGGACCGGCGGCGGCCCTGGCGGCCATTCGCAAGATGATGCGCATCGACGTGGTCAGCCACGTGGATCGAATCGGCGAGCAGATCAAGCAGGTCTGGCTGTCGCTGGGGGCCAAGCATGGCCTGCCGCTTTCCGTCAACGGCCACAACGTGAACGCCGGCTTCGTCCTGGACCATCCCCAGGTCCTGGCCCTGGAGACGCTGTTCACGGTGCGCATGCTGAAGGCCGGCTACATGGCTGCGCCGCGGGTCCAGTTGACCCTGGCTCACCAGCCCCGGCACGTGGAAGCCTACGCCGTCGCCGTGGAGCCGGTGTTTCAGGAGTTGGCCGAGGCCATCGAGAGGGGAGACATCGAGCAGCGAATCGGAGGGCCCGTCAAGCAAACCGGCTTCCAGCGCCTGACCTGATCCCACAATCTCCCCGGGGAGTTTCCATGAAACGCGTCGGCATTGCCGGATTTCTCCACGAGTCCAACAGTTTTTCCCCCATCCCCACGCCCTACCAGCACTTCAAGGACACCGACCTGACTCGAGGGAAAGCGCTGCTGGAGCGCTGGGAGGGCACCCACCACCAGTTGGGTGGATTCCTCGAGGGCGCCCGGGAATTCAAGTTCGAGCCGGTGCCGCTGATGGCCGCCTACGGCATCCCTTCGGCCCCCATTCCCGGCGACTCCTTCGAAGAGCTGGCTGCCGATCTCACCGGAGCCCTGCGCGCGGCCCTGCCGCTGGACGGGCTGCTGGTCGCCCTGCACGGGGCGGCCGTGTCCGAGAGCTACCCCGACGCCGACGGAGAGCTTGCCGCCCGCTTTCGCCAGGTGCTGGGACCCCGTGTTCCCATCCTGGCCGTGATCGACCTGCACGCCAACATCTCCGACAAGATGGCCCGCAACACCAGCGGCATCGTGGTCTACCGGTCCAACCCCCACCTGGACCAGAGAGAACGCGGCCTGGAGGCGGCCGGCCTGATGGCGCGGACTCTGCGGGGTGAACTCGTCCCGGTCCAGGCCCTGGAGCGCCCTCCCCTACTGCTCAACATCACCCGGCAGTACACGGAGGAGGCGCCCGCCCGGGAGCTCTACCGGGACGTCGAGTCGGTGCTGGCCCGGCCGGGGATTCTCTCGGCCAGCACGGCCATGGGTTTCTACTATTCCGACGTGGCAGAGATGGGAGCCTCCTTCCTGGCCATCGCCGACGGAGACGGGGATCTGGCGCGCAAGGCGGCCCGCTGGCTGGCGGAGAGGGCCTGGGAGCGCCGCAGCCAATTCCTCAGCGACCTTCCCGGTCCGGCCGAGGCCGTTCGAAGCGCCGCCCGCGAAGCAGGCGGCCCGGTGGTGCTGATGGATGTGGGAGACAACGTCGGCGGAGGCAGCCCGGGCGACTCCACCATCCTGCTGGAGGAAATCCTGCGGCAGCAGGCCTCGGAGGCCCTGGTGTCGCTCTACGATCCCGAGGCCGTGTCCGCCTGCGTGCAGATGGGGGTGCGGCAGTCGATCGAGTTGACGGTGGGCGCCAGGAGCGACGCCCTCCACGGCCGGCCCCTGCGGGTCGAAGGCCGCATCCGGTCCATTGCCGACGGGCGCTCCACCGAAAGCCGTCCGCGGCACGGCGGCCAGGGGGTCTTCGACCAGGGAGTGACGGCGGTGCTGGAAACGCCGCGCCAAAACACCCTGGTGCTGACCAGTATTCGAATGGCCCCCCGAAGCCTGGAGCAGCTCTGGACCCTGGGACTCAGGCCCGAACAGAAAAAGATCCTGGTGGTCAAGGGAGTGGTCGCCCCCCGGGCGGCCTACGAACCCATCGCCCGCCGTACCATTGTGGTGGACACAGCCGGATCCACCAGCGCCAACCCCGCCCACTTCCGCTACCGAAACCTGCGGCGTTCCCTCTATCCCCTGCAGGAAGATTTGACCTATCCGGTGTAGGGGCGCCCCTTGTGGGCGCCGGCCTACGCGGCGCTGATCGGGCGAACGGCAACCACAAGGGTTGCCCCTACACCAGCCGATCCGCACCCTTCAGGCCTGCGCCTCGCCGGGTTTCCCGGTCCAGACGGTCAGATCGGTCAGGTCCCGGTCCGACTTGCGGCGGGACCCGTAGCTCAGCAGGACCCCCAGCACAAACAGGAAGCTGTTGCCCAGCACGATGATCCAGAACTTGTCGGGAAGCAGGGCGGCAAGGGAGGGAAACAGCTCGGCGCCAAACCGGCTGTCGATGAACAGCCACAGGCAGACCCCCGCCAGGGTGACCATGGTGGCCTGCAGGGCCGACCGGCCATCCACTCGGCGAGTCAACAGGCCCAGCAGGAATAGCCCCAGCAGTCCGCCGCTCATGATGGAGATCAGGGTGGCTTGAAGGTCCTGCAAGGTCTCCGTGCGGGTGAAGTGGATGATCAGGGCGATGGCGATCATGACCACGCCGAAAAACCCCGAGACCCACCTTCCGAAGGTGACGTAATGGCGTTCCAGGCGGTCGGGGGCCAACAACCGTCGATAGAAGTCGGTGGTGACCGTGGCCGCCGAGGCGTTGATGCTGGAGTCGAGGGTCGACATGGCCGCCGCCAGCAGCCCCGAGATCACGAAGCCGGCCACTCCCGCCGGGACGTGGCTGAGGATGAAGAAGGGATAGACCTCCTCCGGCAGCAGCGTGCCCACTTCCGGAGCCGGATTGTACTTGTAGAGGACGTAGAGCGCCGTCCCGATAAAGCTGAAAAACACCCAGACGGCCACGGTGGTGACCGCGCTCAGGACGATCCCCTTGCGAGCCTCCCCGGTGGTCCTCATGGCCTGGTAGCGCTGAATGGTCATCTGATTGACGCACATGTACTGGGTAAAGTGGAACAGGTGCATGAGCGCCGTCACCCACACGGTCTTTTCGGAAAAATTCAGGGCGGTGCTGCCCACCGAGAGCTTGCCGTCGGCCAGCGCCACTCCCATCACCTGGCCGAAGCCGCCCGGCACCATCCCGAAGATGATGGGCAGGCAGATGATTCCGCCCAGGATCAAGGCAAAACCCTGGATCAAATCGGTCCAGATGACCGCCTCCAGACCTCCGGCAATGGTATAGGTGGCCACCAGGACCCCGAAGATCACGATCACCCAGGGCAGTGAAAACCCGGTCATGGCCTTGATGGGCAGGCAGACCGCGTAGAGGATCACCCCCAGCCGAAACATCTGGAACAGGATGAAGGCCCCTCCGGCATAGAGCCGAGCCCAGGTGCCGAATCGCTTTTCCAGGTATTCGTAGGCGGACCGGAATCCACCCCGCCTGAAGAGCGGCATGAAAAGAAGGAGCCCGGGGATGGCGGCCAGCAGGTAGGTGAAGTTGGCCGGCATGTAGCGCCAGTTTTCGGAATAGGTAAACCCCGGCGTGGCCAGAAAGGTCATGGAGCTGACGATGGTGGCCATCATCGACATTCCCACCACCCAGCCGGCCATGTTGCGCCCGGCCAGGAAGTAGGCGTCCGAGGACTTGCTCTTGCGGGCGCAATAGACGCCGATCCACACCATCACCGCCAGATTCAGCCCGATCACCGCCAGGTCCGGTCCTCGCCACATAGACATCCACCTCCCGTCAGTTTCCGCTCAGGGAATCTCGACCACCACGTATTGTTGCCGGACCGATACCGGAAAGGTCTCCGCCCGATAGGGTCCGGGCCGGTGTCCGGCTTCCTCACCACACCCGCTGCTTTCGCCTTCTCGGGTATCCACCCGCACCCGATAGCTGCGAACCCGGGTCCGAACCGGATCGAACCAGGACCGCCCCGTCTTGAGATCGAACTCCCACCCGTGCCAGGGACATCGAACGATTTCTCCGATGCGGGTATAGCGGTACTCCCCCGGGACGCGGGCCTGCAGCAAGCCGGACTGCTGTCCCAGGCAGAGGGGGCCTCCCTGGTGGGGACACCGATTCAAGAGGGCGAAGAACCGGCCGTCCAGGTTGAAGACGCCGATGGAACGGCCCTCGACCTCGGCAATTTTGCGGCCGCCGGGCGGTATCTCGCCCAGGGTGGCCACCACGTGCTCAGCCATTGGGCTCGTCCATGCCTTGGAAAGCGACCCGGGAGTTCCGGTCCTGGTTGGGTCCGGCGGGTCGAGGAGGGGAGCTAATCCAGACCATAGAGCCTGCGCGCATTCTCCGACATGATTTTCTTCCTCAACTCAAGGGAGAGACCGGCCGGCACGGCGCTCTCCGGGGAATCGAAGTCCCAGTGCGGGTAGTCGGTGGCAAACATCATCCGGTCATCGGCGTCCATCTGCTCCAGCAACTGCCGGAAGTAGCGCGGCTGGGGAGGCTCTTCCATGGGCTGGGTGGTGAACCAGAAATGTTTGCGAATATAGCTGGATGGAGGGTGGCGTAGCGCGGGGATCTCCTCGGACAGCTTGCGCCAACCGTGATCCAACCGCCACATCAGCGGAGCCATCCAGGCAAAGCCCCCTTCGACCAGGGCCACCTTCAATGAGGGAAACTGCTCGAACAAGCCCTCGCAAACCAGGCTGATGACCTGGGCCTGAAAGGCCTGGGGCATGCCCCCGTGGTCTTCAATGTAGTGGGAAGGCCAGCCGGCCCCGGTAATAGGCCCGGCTCCGGCGCCGCCGAAATGAATGCCCACCGGCAGTTGGTGGCGAAGAGCGGCCTGGTAGATCTTCCGGTACCTGGGCCGGCCCAGGGGCTCGTTGGTCCGAACCAGCAGGAGAACCTGAACGAACCCGGGATGGTCTCCCACCCGGTCGATCTCCTCCGCCGCCAGATCCCCATCCTCGTAGGGAACGATAATGGAAGCGCGCAGCCTGGGTTCCGGTTCCAGCCACTCGGCGATCTGCCAGTCGTTGATGGCCCGGGCCAGGGCGGCTCCGTACTCCAGGTTGAGCTGTCCGCCGGCCCCGTAGAGGCAGTTGAGGATGCCGTAGCGGATATCGTAGGCGTCCAGCAACTGCTTCCGCATGAAATCCAGATCCGAGCCTGCCGGCAGTCCCGACGGCGGCCAGGCATCGTGGCGGGCGGCGTTCATCAACGCCCGCGGGTAGTACCCCCCCAGATGGCCGCGAAGTCCGAAGCTTTGATGGTGCCGGCGCCACCGCTCCGGCAGGTACTTGTAGAGGGTCTCATTGGAGGGGATGATGTTGTGGATGTCGCAGTCGATGACTTCCAGCCGCGACTTTTTGGCGCCGGTCGGGGCCTGCCTTGAAGATACCGCTGTTGCCATGTCTGTGAGCTCTCCTCGAACCGGACCGGCTGACTCCCGGGCGTTCTCATCTTAACACGGGCAGCGGCCGGAAGTCCTGGCGAGGCTTCATCTCAAACCGACAAGCCGGCAAAAGATGTCCACGAAGGGACACGAAGAACGACCAAGGGCCACCAAGGGGTTGGAGAAAGCTCAAAGGGGATCTGCAAGAGTCGGCAAGAGGGGCGCAGAGACAACTAGAGCCGATAGAAAGCGCGGGCGTTTTCGGCCAGCACACGGCGGGCCAGGGACTCGGACAAGCCCGCCGGAAAGGCCTCTTCCAGGCGATCGAAGTGCCAGTGGGGATGGTCGGTGGCGAACATCAGCATCTCGTCCGAGTCCAGTTGGCCGATGACTTCCAGGAGTTGGCTTGGGGATGGCGGCGCGTCCACGGGCTGCAGGGTCAGCCGGATGTGCTGCCGGATATATTCGGAGGGTGGACGCTTGACCCAGGGGATGTCTCGGCGCAGACCCCGCCACTCCTTGTCGAGCCGCCACATCAGCGAAGGCATCCAGGTGCAGCCGGCCTCGATCAGGGCCACTCTCAGGTCGGGAAAGCGATCGAACACCCCTTCCACGATCAGACTGGTCACCTGGGACTGGAAGACCTGGGCCATGGCGGCGTACTCCTCCATATAGGTGGAGAGCCAGCCGCTGGGGGTGGGGGGATGGCCCGGGGAGCCCCCGAACTGAATCCCCACCACCAGGTCGTGGCGGGCAGCCGCCTCATAGATGGGATCGTAGATCCGGTTTCCGTAAGGGATCAGCGACCGAACCGGCATGACCGCCTGGACGAAACGGGGGTCGCCCCCCCAGCGGTCGATTTCCCTTGCCGCCAGCACCGGGTTCTGGGTGGGGGCCACAATGGAGGCCCGCAGTCTGGGATCGCGGTCCAACCAGTGCTCGGCCTGCCACCGGTTGATGGCCGAGGCCAGGGCCGCGGCCAGTTCCGGGTCGTGCACCCCCTGAACCCGATAGGCGCAGTCCAACAGGCCGAATTCGACCTGGAGAGGGTCGAGCACCTGCTGCCGCATGAGGGCAAGCTGCCCCGCCACCTCCCCCTCCCATTCCAGTCCCGGCCGAATGGAGGTCGGCGCTCCCTTGGGATAGTCGTCGGCATCCGGCCCCCGAAAGGCCGACTCCTCGATATAGGCGCACCAGTGCTCGGCCAGGTAGGGCGTCAGCGCCTCCAGCGAGGGCACTTCGTTGTGCAGGTCGCAGTCGATGACCGGGCGCCCCGACCAGAAGGGTTGCCGCGCCTCTTTCCCGGAAACCGGAACCACTCTTCCCTCCCCGATTGGCCTTGCTTCCGAGAGAGACTATCCAGACCCAACGCGCCTTGTCAATGGGGTCGAGGGCGGCCAGATCGGGGTTGCTGGCCGCCGGTCAACCAAGTATGATGGCGCCCAAATCAGTTTCAAGTAACCGGATGCATCCTATGAGAAAACACAGCAGAAGAGGATTTGTTCAGGACCTGGCGCTGGCCGCCGGAACCCTGGCCCTGGGTCCCATGGCCGCCTGCCAGGCCGCGCCGCGGCCGCGAATGGCTCGAAACCGCAAGGATCTGATTCAGTCCCTGCAGGGTGTGCACAACTTCATGGTCACCATCTTTCACGGCGACTTCGAACTGGATTCGGAGGGCCTGCGGCGCAACGTGGCCGATCACGCCCGCGGTTTCCACCAGAACATGACCATCGTGGTTGCCGGGGGCCTGGGCG
>JAPOZE010000441.1 GCA_026706225.1 Acidobacteriota bacterium | reverse complement strand
GACGGGCAGTTCAATCCGACCCCCGATGCCGGAAACAAGTTCCTGATCGATCAGTTGCGCGGCGTGACCTTTCCCAGCGGCCGCCAGGTGGACCCGACCTCCATCCCGAGCAGCGGCAGCCAGTTCGGACCGCGGGTCGGCCTGGCGTGGGACCCGGCCGGAAACGCCAGGACGGTCGTGCGTGGATTCGCGGGCGCTTATTACGCGCGAACCCCCCTGCTGCTGCTGGCCGCTCCCGTGAACAACTTCGGGGTGCCGCCGGGAGACCTGAGTGTGGCCCTGCCGTTCCCGGCGCCGGCCGGAAGCCCGCATGTCACGCTGTACCAGCAGATGAAACTCATCGGGATCGATCTGAACCAACGGACGCTCGACAGTCTGCCGACACTGGCGCCGGATCAGATCACGGCCATTGCCGAGGCGCTTGGAATTGAGAGCAACCCGTTCGCAGGAGCCCGTGTCACCATGGTGGACTCAGGTTTCAGGAATCCGATGGCGCGCCAGTACGGCGGCGGCCTGCAGCGCGAGGTCCGTCCCGGCTGGTCGCTGGGGGCCGACCTGCTGGTGGTCGATACCACTCGCCTGCAACGGAACCGGGACCTCAACGTTCCCTTGCCGGCCGTTCGGCCGCACGACCCGGCCGAACGGCCCTTCTTCGGTCTGCGCAGTGGGACCCGGCGGCCGGTCCCGGGGCTCGACAGCGTCACTGTCCGCGAGTCGACCGCCAAGGCGTTGTACCGGGCGCTGACCATCAGCTCCGAGTTCCGTCATTCTCGGGGACAGCTCAGCGCCCACTACGTGCTGTCGAAGAACCAGTCGAGCGATGACAACGAGCGGGACGCGGGGGAGATATCCTACGAGAACGGGTATGACCTGGCATCCGAGTACGGACCCAGCCTGCTGGACCGGCGCCACCAGCTCCACGCTCAAAGCGTGGTCATGCTGCCCGGAGCGGTCGACCTCTCGACCGGCCTGCACCTTCTGTCGAGCGCTCCCTTCGACGCACGCATGGGCGCCGATTCGAACCAGGACCGGGGCGGCGCCGACCGTCCCTTTCGCGCCCCCGGCGTGCCGTTCTCCAGAAACGCCTTTCGGAACAAGCCGACCGCCGACATCAACCTCCGGGTGCAGAAGCGGTTTCCACTTGGAGAGACCGGCCATGCCCTCCTTTCACTGGAGTTCTTCAACCTCATGAACCTCGACAACGTGACGCTGAACCAGTGGTTCCCGACCGTGGCCAACTACTGCGCCGACTCGAGTGACCCGGCCTGCGGGTTGAGCGGACAGCCGACCAATCCGAACTTCGCTCAGACCCGGGACCTTGACGGCCAATACCTGGCGGGAAACATCCCCGGACCGCCGTTCCAGGTGCAGGTCGGTTTCCGGCTGCTGTTTTAGCGGGGCGAGTCCTCAAACCGACAAGCCAGGGAAAAGAGATATCCACGAAGGGGAAAGAAGGACAACGAAGGGACACGAAGAAAAACTGAGGGAAACAGGCAGAGGTCTCAGGGGACGGTGGGGCCGTCTCCGGCCAGGGTGGTGCGGTGCATGATGCGCTTGTAGGCGCCGTTGTCCCAGGGGCGGCCGCGATGGAGGCAGGAGCGGTTGTCCCACATCACCAGGTCGTTGGTCTTCCAGCGGTGCCGATAGACGAATTGCGGCCGGGTGGCCCATTCCAGGAGCTCCTCCAGCAGGGCGCGGCCCTTGGGGATGTCCCAACCGATGATGTGGGAGGCGTACGATCCCACGTAGAGGGCTTTCTCTCCGGTCTCGGGGACGGTTCGGACCAGCACGTGGCGGACCGGCGGCGTCGCCTTGAGGAATGCCTCGGTCAAAAGGCCGGGAGCGATCTGGGATCGGGAATAGGCCATGCTGTGTTCGGCGACCAATCCTTCCAGCCGGGCCTTTCCGGGCTCGGGCAAAGCCGCATAGGCGGCCCGGAGGCTGGCGTACTCGGTCTCGCCCCCGCGGGGCGGCACCACCTTGGCCGACAGCATGGAGGCCTTGAGGGGGACGGCCTTGAAGGAGCCGTCGGAATGCCAGAGATTGTTGCCGGCCTGGTAGAGGGAACGCTTGTCCCGGGGAGGAATGAGGCGGCCGTCCTCGTCCACGTTGGCAATGCGGTTGATGGGGCCGCCTCCTCCGTAGGGATCGCTGGCGATGGTCATCTGCAGCCGGCCGAAGCCCCGGGTGAAGGCCACCTGCTGCTCGTCGGAGATGTCCTGGTCGTGGAAGACCAGCACCGAATGCCTGTACAGGGCCCGGCGAAGCTCGGCGAAGGTCTTCCCGGAGTGGGGCGAGCCCACCTCAACACCCCGCACCTCAGCTCCGATGTGTTCTTCCAGCGGGACGATGGTCACTTCCTTGGAACCTTCTTTCGGGGAATCCGTGGCCGCCCTCAATCGCCCCGGCGGCCGCTGCGATACTCGTCCCGGACCTTGCGGACAAAACGCTTGAGACCCCGACCGGCTCTCTCGATTTCGGGGCGGGCCTCCCGCCAAGCCTCCTTGGCCCGGGGCTTGACCTCCTCTTCCAGAACCTCCCGGGCCTTGGCGCGGGCCTCCGGATTCTGGACCAGGACGCGTGCGGCATTGATGACCAGGCGGCGAAGCAGAGCCATTGCAGGTTGTCCTTTCTCCGAAACCTCGAAGCGGGTGCGATTGTCGAATCGGTCGGGGAAAGCCTGTTCGATATTCTAGCTTTCCTTGAGCCGACGCGCATCCAGCAACATGCGGACAAACTCTTTCATGTAGAGCGCGTTGTCGTGCCAGGTGCGGGCGCTCACCAGGTTTCCGTCCCGCACGCAGCCGTGGTCCACGAAGGTGGCGCCGCAGATCTCCACGTCGAATTTGCACTTGGGCACGGTGGCCATGCGCATTCCCCGGACGCAGCCCGACGCCGCCAGGATCTCGGCACCGTGGCACACCGAGGCCACGGGCTTGCCCGCTTCAAAGAAGTGGCGAACGATGTCCATCAGGTGTCTGTCGTAGCGCAGATACTCCGGCGCCCGTCCCCCTGAAACAAAGAGTCCGGCATATCCGTCCGGATCGACATCCCGAAAGGCGATGTCGGAGTTCCAGTGGTAGCTGGGCGATTCCCGGGTCACCTCCCACCCCGGCGGGATCTCATGGATGACGAGATGGTAGCGGCGCTTTTCCGGGGCCGCCACCACCGCCTCGAACCCCTCCTCCTGCACCCGATAGTAAGGGTAGAGAGTGTCCATGGCCTCGGAGGCGTCGCCGATAATGATCAGGATCTTTTCCATCCAGCCCTCCCGATTACAGATTTTTCTGGTTGCCCCGACCGATGCCGTCTGTCAACCCTTGCGCAACGGTAGCAGGAAGAGGCCGCAGGCGGCCAGGAAGAATAGTCCCGCAATGTAATAGAACACGGCATGCACCGCCTCGGGACGATACAGCCAACCCGCAATCACCGGAGAAGGAGCGCTCAAGGCCAGGCGGGAGAAGGAGACGAAGCCGATAGCGGTGGTGGTGGTGCGGCGCCCGGCCACGTCCAGGGCGGCGGCGGTCAGCACCGGCTGGTCGCTGTAGAGGAAGACCCCCATCAGGAGCAGCAGCACCGGGAAGGCTCCCAGGTGACCGTACCAGGCCATCATCAGGGTCAGCACCCCCAGAGCCAGCAGGTTGGGCACCAGGACCATCTTTCGGCCGAACCGGTCGGAGAGATGGCCCAGCAACGGCGAGGCGGTCATTCCGACCAGGCCCAACAGCGAGAAGTAGTAACCCCGCGCCTGGTCGCTCAAGTCCAGCACGTCCTTGGCGTAGAGGGCGACGACCGCGGTGAAGGCCACAAAGGCCATGCCCCGCAGTCCCGCGATGGCGATGATTCCCCACAAGACGCCGTTCCTGAACATCTGGCGGGTGTAACCGAGCTGGTCCGAAAGGTTGGCCCTGTCCGGAGCCGAAGGCGTGCCCGGCTGCCGGCTTCCGATGTCGCGAAAAGCCCAGTGAACGGGGAACATCAGGAGCAGGGGAAGCAGGGCATAGGAGCCGATGATGCTTTGCCAGGCGAGCATGCCCAACAGCAGGCCGGTGGTGGCCGGTCCCAGGATCTCACCCACGTTACCGCCGACGCCGTATACCGACAGGGCGAAGCCGCGGCGCTCGGCGAAGCGGTTGGATAGTGACGCCATGGCCGGCAGATGCCAGAGGGAGGAGGAGGCGGCCACGATCGCCATCCCGGAAAGGACCGTCACGTACCCGGGAGCCGACCCGACCACCAGCCAGCCGATTCCGAAGCCACCCATGCAGAGGGTCATTACCAGGCCCCAATATCGCTTGAGCAGGTCCATCGCCACCCCTCCGGGCAGATCGATCAGGCCCGCCACCACTTCCTGCACCGCCGAAATGGAGGTGGTCTGCAGATTGGAGAGGGCGAAGGTCTCCCGTATGTTGGGAAACAACACCAGAAGACTGTGCTGGAAGGCGTGGAACAGCGTGTGGGAGCCGGAGATTCCAGTCAGGATGAAGCCGCGCTTCCCTCGCAGGTCCCCCGTCTGGCCGCCTTGAGTGTGGGGCTTGTTCATTCCGGTTGTGAGAGGAGCAGAAAGCACTAAAATCGGTGCAGGTCCGAACCGATATCGGGGCGCAACCATAGCGCCTTGGGTGGGAATTGTAAAGCAGATCCGAGCCGCTCAGGGAGCGATGGCGGGCTGGGCTGCCGACTGGGCCAGCCGCACCAGTTGCAGAAACTCGGAGCGATAGCCGAAGCGGTCCTCGCCTCGAGCTCCCCGGGCCAGCTCGATCACCTGGTCGTAATCGAACGTCTCCGTATAGGGGCTTCCCCGCAGCAATTGACCGAACCCCGCCACCGCCGCCGTGAAGCGCACGTCCAGGGGAGCGTGCTCGACCCGCTCGTGTTCGTTGGCGGAGGTCACCGCCTTGGAGATCAGGGTGCTGGTGTCCGAATCCGGCAACTTGTAGCGCATCTTCACAAAGGCGTATTCGCCGCTTGCCGCGCCTGGTTGCGTTTTCTTCTCCGACCCGTAGCGTAGCGGCGGCAGGCGCTCACCGCCGGATCCGACCGGGGTGATTTCATAGATGGCAGTCACCCGGTGGCCGGAGCCAACTTCGCCGGCGTCCACCCGATCGTTCTGAAAGTCCTCGCGGGCCAGCATGCGGCTCTCGTAGCCGATCAACCGATACTCGCTTACCCGGGCCGGGTTGAATTCGACCTGGATCTTGACATCCTTGGCGATGGGGAAGAGCGTCGAGGTTGCTTCGTCGACCAGGACCTTGCGGGCTTCGGAGAGGGTGTCGATGTAGGCGGCGACGCCGTTGCCGTTCTGCGCCAGGGCCTGCATGAGACTGTCGTTCAGGTTGCCCATGCCGAAGCCCAGGACCGAAAGGAATACGCCGCTTTTCCGCTCGCGTTCGACATAGCCCTGCAGTTGGTCCAGGTCGGTGGTCCCCACGTTGAAATCACCGTCGGTGGCCAGGATGACGCGGTTGACCCCATCGGCGATGAAGTGCTCCCGGGCCAGCCGGTAGGCGCGTTGAATACCGGAGGCGCCGGCGGTGGAGCCGCCGGCTCTCAGTTGGCCGAGGACAGCCAAAATCTTCTCTCTCTCGCTCACCGGGGTGGGCTCCAGGGCCGTTGCCGAGGACCCTGCATAGGTCACAATGGCCACCCGGTCCTCCGGCGCCAGGGACCCAAGCAGCAGGCGGAGCGAATTGACCAGCAGGGGCAGTTTGTTGGGCCGGCCCATGGAACCCGAGGTGTCGATCAGGAACACCAGGTTCGCCCGCGGGCGAGGACCCTTCAGCTCGAATCCGCGGATGCCGATATGCATCAGGCGGGTCGAGGGGTTCCAGGGAGTAGGCAATACCGTCACCAGGGTCGCAAAAGGGGTGTCTCGACCCGTGGGCGCCGGATAGTCGTAGGGGAAGTAATTGATCAGCTCCTCGATGCGGACGGCCTCCTTGGGCGGCAGCACGCCCTGCTGGAGCGAGGCGCGCACAAAGCTGTAGGCAGCGGTATCGACGTCGATGGAGAAGGTCGACACCGGTTCCTCTGCAACCACCTTCAACCGGTTGGGATCGACGCGGGCAAAGCGGTCTCCTGGAGGGGAGCCTCTCTCCTTGAAAATTTCGGGGTCCTCGGCAATCATCCTCATCCTGCCGCGCCCTGGAGCGGAAAGGCCGCCCGCAACCTGGCCGCGAACCATCGCGGACCTCGAGGCGGAGACGCTGCCGAAGGCCGCTGCCGACCCAGGCGGAGGTGGCGGCGGAGGGGGCGGGGCAGGGAGAGCAGGAGAGGCAGGCGCGGGTGGTTGGTTGGGGTCCGCATAGGTAATCACGGGGACTTCCATGCTCAGAACCGCTCCTTGGCTGGGCGCCTCGACGGTGACAGCCTCCGTTTCCACCACCGGAGCTGGATCAGCGGCAGCGCCCGGGACCTTGGTTACCACTTTGGCGGCTCGGCCAGTTGGTTTTTGCGGAGGCGCCGGTGGGGACTCGGCTACAGGGGGAGAACCTGCGGCCACGGCCGGGGCGTCCTTTTCGAGGGGCTCAAGGGACTCGTCTTTGGCCGGAGCCGCCGAAGGTTCGGATTCCAGCCTTGCAACTTGGCTGGTTTCCGCCGGTCCGGTCGACCGGGTGATCAGCCAATAGGTGGCGGCACTTCCGCCAACTGCCAGGCACAAGGCACAGGCAGCCGCTACGTAACGAAGTTGAAGGGGATGGATTCTTTGTTTCAGCCAGGACATGATCTTTACCTCCTGCCCTGTCTGACGCGGCTGAACGGACAATCCTTGGTGGTGTTTCTCAAAGGCCTCCATGGCCATTGAGTGAGCCTGCTTTTTGGCCTCGGGCGTTGGCTTGGGCGCCCTGCGCTTCAGTTCCTCTTCAAGCCTTTCCAGTTCGTCTCTCACAGTACCATCCTCTCAGTGCGCGCCTTTTGGCCGCGCAACTGCCTGCGCACTTGGTGCAGCCGCCAGGAGACCGTTGCTTCGCTGACACCCAGGATCTTGCCGGCCTCTCCGTGTCGAAGACCTTCGGCCAGCACCAGGATCACGGTGGCCCGCAGTTCTTCGCTCAACCGGCCCAGCACCTGTTGCAGCCAAATGGAATCCTCACCCCCGCTGCTGCCCTGCTGACGGCCGAGGCCGTCCTGCTCGACGAATTCCTGCTCGTTTCGGCGGCGGGTAGCGTTGCGGCGCATCGCGTCTCGAGCCGCGTTCACCACTACCCGGTAGAGCCAAGTGGTAAAGCGGCTCTGCCCGCCATAGGACGCCAGCCTGGTTACCAGCCCCACACAGACATCCTGCGCCAGGTCCTCCGCCTCCGCCCCGTCTCCGAGCATGCGCGCGGCGACGCGGTAGATCAGGCCGTAGTGGCGCTCCAGCAACTCCGAAAAGGCGTTCCTGTCTCCCGCGGCGGCCCTGCGAGCCAGGATTTCATCGGCCGGGTCGGTCATGGACTTGGAGTGATTCTCCGAGAAGAATCGGATAGGGGTCGGAGCGTTATTATTGCCTGGATCAACCGCGCCACCGTGCATGGATTTCCTGCCTCATCCATTGAGACGCATCCGGTGGCCGTTTTCTTTGAAGAAAATTTCGGGTTGCGGGATGGGTGGAGTGCCTGGGGCAGGCAGCTGGAGCTTGGCGCCAATTCATCCCGTTCTTGACAAGGGTTCGGGATGACGACGGCTTTGGACCGATTGGGATTACCACTCGCATCGTATCGAATTCAGGAGTCTATTGTTGCGCTGCTGCTCCTTTCGCTTCCAATCTCCAAACTCGGACGCTGTCGGTTCAGCCAGTGCATCGACGTGAGCCGTCTCCGGGGTCATCTCGGCCAGAAGCGCCTGCTCGCTATAGGGGAAACGGAATCCTCTCTCCTCAGGAGTCGCAGGCTTGACCGTAAACCCCTCGTCCGTGACATCGACAATCACCTTGGTTCCAACCTTGAACCTGGGTAGCTTGGCCATGATCCCGGTTACACGCAGGGCCAGGCTGTTACCCCACTTTTTGATTTCTGACTCGACTCTTATTACCCGCTCTATGTCTACAACGTATCTACATGCAGTTCTATCCGGTGCATGTGCTTTCCCAATAACCAAGGGCGAACCCGACAAGCCGGGTTGAACAGTCCATCAGCATCCGATATAGATTAAGTGGCAACCCGGAAGCAAGTGGATTCCAGCGCCGTCGACGGCTGCGGGTCATTTCGACCGCCAGCTTACGTTTCTCAACGGAATCCGAAAGCCCTCCACCCAACCGATCCTCCGCCATGGCTCCCATAGATACCGGTATCGTTGTGGTCTACCTGAGCGGAGTGGCTCTGCTGGGGGTCTACTTTTCCAGGCGGCAAAAGACCACCGAGGACTATTTTCTGGCCGCGCGCAGCGTTCCGGGCTGGGTGGTGGCTTTCTCCATCCTGGGCACCATTTGCGGGAGCGCCACCTTCGTGGGACATCCGGGAAACGTCTTCCACGACAACATGTTCCTGATCCCCGCCCACCTGGTGCCGCTGGTCGTGATGCTGCTGCTGGCCCGGCGCATCGTGGTGTTCTACCGCCACAACGTGCGCATGACGGCCTACGAATACCTGCAGCAGCGGTTCGGCTACCCCGCGCGCGCCTACGGCGCCGCCACCTTTCTGGTCAGCCGGGTGGCCGACGTCAGCGTCACCTACTACTTCCTGGCGCTGGCCACGGCCGTGCTGACCGGGTGGGACGTCACCGGCGTGATCCTGATTCTGGGCGCCATAACCGTGCTCTACACCCTGATCGGCGGCATCCAGGCCGTGGTCTGGACCGACGTGGTCCAGGGCATCTTCCTGGTGGGCGGGGGGCTGCTCTGCATCCTGCTCATCCTGTTCGGGTCCGACGCCGGTCCTTCACAGATCCTTACGGCTGCCTGGGAGGGGGGCAAGTTCGAGATCGGGCGCTGGCAATGGGACGCCACCCAAAACAACCAGTGGCTCCTGATCCTTGGCTCGATGGTCGCCTGGCTGCAGTCCTTCTGCTGCAACCAGCACAACGTGCAGCGCTACCTGTTGGCCCGCTCCGATCGGGAAGCCGTCCGCGGCGCCGTCCTGGGAGCGGGGGCCTGCGTGCCGGTGTGGCTGCTGTTCATGCTGCTGGGAGCGCTCCTCTGGTCCTACTACCAGTTCAGCGCCGAGGTGGTGCCGCCGGAAGTCATGGCGGTCAAGGACCGCATCGTTCCCCACTTCGTCAGCACCCAGTTCCCGGCGGGTCTCAAGGGCATGGTGCTGGCGGCCCTCATCGCCGCCGCCATGTCCTCGCTGGACTCGGATCTGAATTCGCTGGCGACGGTGGTGGTCAACGACTTCTTCGGCAAGCTGCGTCCCCGCGCCTCCGAGAGCCTCAGGCTGTTGGCGGGCCGGATCTCGGTGGTCGGCCTGGGAGCCGCCTCCATTCTTCTGGCGCTGCAGTGGACCCGGATCGACAGCGCTTCCCTGGTCGAGTTCTCCCTCACCATGACCATGATCTTCACCGGGGGCATCCTGGGACTGTTCGCCCTGGGCATGCTGTTCCGCTGGACGCTGGCCGGGGGAGCCTACCTGGGCATCCTGGCCTGTCTCCTGTTTACCGCCTGGGCCACCCTGACCCAGGTGAGGCTGCCGGGAAGCGCCCAGCCCATCCTCGATCTGGGGAGCTTCAACTGCACTCTCAGCCTGTGGCTGACCGGGGTGCTCGGCCACCTGGTGCTGGTGGCGGTGGCCATGGCGGCCAGCCTGATCCTGCGCCGCTCCGGGGGACGTCGAGGGTAGAGAGGAATGAGCAACTTGTTTTAGAATCGTCCGAAATTACCGTGATCCGGGAGGGAAATCCATGGCTCAAGCAAACATCGACTACCGCGACTGCGATCGGCA
>JAPOZE010000107.1:5997-9959 GCA_026706225.1 Acidobacteriota bacterium | reverse complement strand
TTTGTCCCTGGCATTCGGGTCGGCGCCGGCAGCCAGCAGGGCCTGGGTAACCTCCCCATCCCTTCCCGCCACATGCAGGGGCGTGTTGCCCCTTTTGTCCTTGGCGTTCGGATCGGCCCGGGCCTCCAGCAATTCCCGGACAGCCTCCGGCTCCTCGAACAATGCCGCCCAATGCAGGGGCGTCTTGCCGTCGTTGCCCTTGGCATTGGGGGAAGCGCCGGCAGTCAGCAGGACCTGGATAACCTCCGGATTGCCGGACCATGCCGCCTCATGCAAGGGCGTCTCGCCGCCTTTGTCCCTGGCATCGGGAGAAGCCCCGGCGGCTAGCAGGATCCGGATTTCCGAAGCCGACGCCGTCTTGAAATCCACGGTTTCCCACCCCTGGGGCGCTGCCAGGACCATCCCTGGAAATGCGATCCCAAACAGAAACGCCTTGATTGCTTTCGCCGTGGGTTCCCACTTCTGCGCTGCCGGCCAAGCCTCAATAGCGGTGCCCCACCGTCCGGGCGGCGATCGGCGTGCCCCGGCCGGGTGTCGGCGGCTTCCTCGCCCGAAAGCAGGACTGCCCACAGGGACATTGTGAGAGCGGCGGCCTGGGTTGCGGGGACTGTGATCCGATTTCATCAAGTAAGGGAAGAGTCGGGAGTTGTCTCAGGAAGGAGAGTTTACAGGTTACTCTCCGAATCGGAGCCGAACAGGTGACGGACCGAGGGTTGGACCCGCCCTTCAAGCCAGGATTTCCTTGACGATCCTGGGTTCGTGGGTGGAGGTGAGCTTTTCGGTCAGGCCGTTGCGCTCGAAGAAGAGCTCCTCGTGGTGCAGGCCCAGCAGGTGCAGGATGGTGGCGTGCCAGTCGGCCACGCTGACGGGGTTTTCGACGGCCCGGTAGCCGAAGTCGTCGGTCGAGCCATAGACCGTTCCTCTCTTGACTCCACCGCCGGCCATCCAGACCGTGAAGGCGTAGGGATTGTGATCCCGGCCGGCATCCTTGCCGTCGGCATGCTGGGCGATGGGCAGGCGCCCGAACTCACCGTTCCAGATCAGCAGGGTGCTGTCCAGCAGGCCGCGCTGCTTCAGGTCATGGATCAGGGCGGCGACCGGTTGGTCGGTCTTCTTGCAGGCCGCGAGAAGGTCGTTTTCGATGTGGTTGTGCATGTCCCAGATCTGGTTGTTGATATAGATCTGCACGAAGCGCACTCCCCGCTCCACCAGGCGGCGGGCCATGATGCAGCGCCGGGCATAGGAGTCGGGTCCGCCGATGGGGTGTGTCCGCCCCCGGTATTGGGACTTCACCCCCACGCCGTACCTATCCAGGGTCTGTTGGCTTTCCCGGGAGAGGTCCAGCGCATCGGTGGCCGCCAACTGCATGCGGGCCGCCAACTCGTAGCTGGCGATGCGGGCATCCAGCCGGGGTTGTCCCGGGCGGCCGCGCTGGTGGATATGGTCCAGCCGACGCAACAGGTCCTGGCTGGCCTTGACCAACGGGCGGGGCTCCTCGACCTCGGAACGCAGATTCAGCAGGGGAGACCCGACGGAACGCACCGGAGTCCCCTGATAGAGCGGAGGCAGGTAGCCGGCTTGCCAGCCCTGTGAGCCGTTCACCGGCACCCCCATGGGATCTTGCAGCACCACGTAGGCGGGAAGGTTCTGACTTTCGCTTCCCAGTCCGTAGGTCACCCAGGAGCCCAGGCTGGGGTGGCCCGGGAACATCTGACCCGAGTTCGCCATGAAGCAGGCGCCCCCGTGATCGGGCGTGGTGGTGACCATGGAGCGGATGAAGGCCAGCTCGTCCACCTGGCCGGCCAGATGGGGCAGGACTTCCGACAGCCAAATGCCCGACTGCCCGTGGCGGGCGAACTTGAAGGGACTGCGCATCAAGGCCCCGGCGTCTTCGAGGTCCTGCACGTCGGCAGCGGCCATCTTGTCCAGGTAGGGCTGTCCGTGATGCTTGTCCAGCAGGGGCTTGGGGTCGAACAGGTCCATCTGGCTGGGTCCGCCGTTCATGAAGAAGTGAATGACGGCCTTGGCCCTGGGCTCGAAGTGGGGGCGGCGGGGCTTGAGGTCGAACACCCGACCGGCGGAGGGCGGGTTGCGGCCGCCGGGCGGGGAGGCCTCTGCAAAAAGCTCCCGGTTGAACAGATAGGCCAGGGCCGCACCCGCGATTCCGTCGGTCATATTGGAGAAGAAACCGCGGCGGGAAAGCAGCTTTCCCATCGGCGCTTTCCTGAGGGACTGGGGATCCATGGGGTCACCGTTGTTGGGGGACGGCGCTGCGGAGGCTGCACCACCTTTGAGGCCCGGCCGGGTCAATCGATATAGAGAAACCCAGCCGAGTTTAGAAGAGTGTGGCAGAACTTGGCAAGCGCCTGCTCGGCCGCTTTCCTTTCTCCGGCGTTCTCCACGCTTTTTTGCAACGTCTCCAACGCTTGCCGGCTGACGGATTGCTCCTCGGATGTCGGCGGCCGGTTGAGCACGATCCAGTAGGCCTGTTCGATCTTCCGGGCCGGGTCGCTGCCGGCCTCTCTTTGCACCCTCTCGGCCAGGGAGTCGGCCAGCTCTCGCACGGTCGGGTCGTTCAGCAGGTGCAGAGCCTGGGGCACCACCGTGGATTCGACGCGCTCCAGGCAGTTGGGTGTCATCTCGGGAAAGTCGAAGGTGTCCAGGATGGTGGGGTTGCTGGCGCCCATGCGGTGGCTGGTCTGCTGGGCGATATAGATGCTCCGGCGCCATCCCCTGGGGGTCGGTACCGCGGCAGCCAAGCCGTCCTTCCGCTGCAGGACCAGGTCGGGCAGTCCTCCCGGCGTCTGGTCGAGGCGGTCCGAGATCAGAAAAAGGGTGTCCCGCAGGACCTCGGCGTCCATGCGGCGCAAGGGCATCCGGGAGAGCCGGAGATTCTCCGGATCCAGTCGTTCATGCAGCGGCGTCACTCTCGAGCTCTGCCGGTAGGTGGCCGAGGTCATGATCAGACGATGCATGGCCTTGAGGCTCCAGTCCTGCCGGATGAACTCCAGAGCCAGCCAATCCAGCAGTTCGGGATGGGTCGGCCGGGCGCCGGTTCGGCCGAAATTCCCCAGCGTGCTGACGATGCCCCGGCCGAAGTGGTGCTTCCAGATGCGGTTGACCATGACCCGGGCCGTGAGAGGATGGTCGGGGCCCGCCAGCCAGCGGGCCAGGGCCAGGCGCCGGCCGGTCTTTTGCGCTCCCTCCCAGGGGGGAGTGATCTCCAGCGGCGAATGTCCCCGGGTCAGAATCGCCGGCACTCCCGGTTCCACCCAGCGGCCCGGACTCATGGGGTCGCCCCGCCTCAGGATGTAGGTGGGCGAAGGGCTGCCGCGATCCCACAGGGCCCGAATCCGGGGTTCGGGTCTGAGTTTGGCCCTGAGCAGCTTGACCCTCCCGGCGGTTTCCTCCGATGCCTTTCGGTAGTCCGGATCGATGTCTTCCAGGTCGCTGAATCGAATCTTCAGACCCTGTTCATACTTGCCGGCCAACTCCATTTGGGCTGGGGTTCGATCCTCCGGTGGGGTATCCAGCATTTCGCGCAGGTCCGGCCGAAGCTCCTCGGGCAGCTCGGCCAGCCTCTGGTTGATGAACCTCTCCTTCACCGGCTTGGCCTTCAGCTTGAGCGCGGCTTGCAGGGATTCGATTTCGCCGTTGATCCTGCCGTTGTGGGATTCGCGCCGGGCACTCTCTTCGTGGAGCCGGAAGGGATTGGCCATCGGGGTGAAGAAGGGCAACTCCCGTGTCTCCTTGGCCAGCATGGGGCGGTTGGGATCGTCGGTGATGGCCGGGGGCAGCCAGTCGTGTTCGTCGAAGGCCCCTTTGAAGAGGGCGGCCAGCCGGTAGTAGTCCCGCTGCGGGATGGGGTCGAACTTGTGGTTGTGGCAACGGGCGCAGCTCATGGTCAGGCCCAGAAGGCTGGAGCTGAAGATCTGGATCTGCTCGCTGATGACCTGGATGCG
>JAPOZE010000107.1:0-5221 GCA_026706225.1 Acidobacteriota bacterium | reverse complement strand
CCGGTCCCGATTGGCCACCCTTCAGCATGGAAGCCTTGCTGCGAAGGTCGAGGCCAGCCTCCTGAATGCGCTGGCCGTGACAGGCGGTGCAGTGCAGCAGCATCAGGGGGATGACCTCCTGCTGAGTGACCGTTGGAACCCCGGCTCGGGAGGCATGCGGGTGCTCCGGAGAGCCGGGGACAGGCAGCGAGGCGATCCAGTCCCGGAGGATGTCCATCTCGGAGGGCGAAGGCGCCGTCTGTTTGTCCGGCGGCATCAGTCCCTCGTGGACCATCCGGTAGAGCGGACTCTCCCGGGGCCGGCCGGGAACCAGGACGCTGCCTGAGGCGCTGCCCTGGAAAAGGGCGGCTTCCGTGCTCAGGTCCAATCCGGCCAGTCGCGCTTCGGAGTTGTGGCAGCGCAGGCAATGGGTCCGAAGGATGGGAAGCAGGTCGGTTTGAAACCGGGGAGAGGAGTCAGGGGAAACCTGTTCCGTAACTGCCGCGGGGGCTGCCTGGAGCGGCGTCAAGCCGGCCAGGATCAGGAGCAGGACGGCCAGGCCGGTTGCCGGCCGCACGACTGAAGCGGGGAGAGCAGAACGTTCCATGCTCCGATTCCAGCCGGTTCTGACAGGGCCTGTCTTCATTTCCAGCACGACCTGACCTTCCGCTTCCGGGACTCGGCCGGTTCGCTCCCGTTCCGAGCGGAAAAAGCGGTCAGTTGTATGCAGTATCCTCCCGGCGAGCGGACGGTCACTGCAGGGGACGGATGCGCACGTTGCGGTAGGCCACAGGGCCATGGTCGCCCTGCAGCATCAAGGGACCCTTGGGGGCCTCCGGGATGGGCATGTGGGCGCTGTTGGGGCCTTCCATCTCGACGTTTTCGTGGACAACGTGCCCGTTGTACCGGACTTCCAGGAACCGGGCGTTTTCGATCTTCTTCCCGTCGGCATCGAAGCGGGGCGCCCGGAACTTGATGTCGAAGGCCTGCCACTCCCCGGGGGGCTTGCAGGCGTTCATGCGGGGAGGCGTGCCTCCGATCCACTCGTCGTTGATTTTTCGCGCGTAGAAGCCTCCCCCCATGGAGAAGTGGATGTCCGGCCTGCCGTAGTCGTCCTGCACCTGCACTTCGTAGAGTCCCATCAGGAAGACTCCCGAGTTGGACTTGTAGGACACGTTGAACTCGACATGAACTTCCATGTCGCCGAATTTTTCCAGCGTGACCAGGTTCTGGGTTCTGCCGGTCTTGCCGTTGACGAAGATCCCCTTGCCGGGCTCGGCCATGAAGAAGCGGTTTTCCTTCCCGGCCAGGTGAACCGCCTGGGCCGTGTGCCACTCGTGGGGCTTGGAGGGGTCCTGGGCCTGCCAGCCCTCCAGGCTCCGGCCGTCGACCAGCGTCCGCCAGCCATTGGAGGAAGCGGAGAGCGGATCGAATGCCGCGGTGGGGAGAAGGACCAGGGCGAGACCGAGAAGGAGAAAAGAGAGTCTTTGGCACATTTTCATGAACGCTCCGGGAAACAGGGTGAGATCGGTTTAACTGAACCTGCTCATTCTACAACCAAAACCCCCCGGGGAGCAGCCCCAAAATGGCCGGACGGGGCCGCCATGCCCAGGCATTGACATTCCTGAACGGTGCCCATAGCATGGGTGCCCTTGATTGATTCAGAGTGTCGGGAGGTTCCCCGTGAACCGTCGAAAGTTCCTGGAGGTCTCCGGAGCCGTGACCGCCTCCGGCGGGCTGGCCTGGGCCTCGCCGGCAGCCGTCGCCCCCGTGAAACCGGGCAAGGCCTCCAGCTACCACGTGGGGGTGGAGTATTACCGCGCCCCCATGCCGCCCATGGAGATGTGGGACGAGGACTTCGCCACCATCAAGAAAGCCGGCTTCGACTCGGTCAGAAGCTTTACCTCCTGGAACTGGATGGCTCCGGAGCCGGGCAAGATCGAACTGGGCGACTTCGACCGCTTTTTCGAGCTGGCGGCCAAGCACGGATTGAAGGTCATTTTCGACTTCACGCTGTCGACCCACATGGCCTGTCCCGACTGGATGATGCGCAAGCACCCGGACATGCGGGTGGTCTACCACACCGGGGAAGTGGCCGAGCCCTTTGCCAACTCCGCCGGCGTGCAGGGAGGCAATCGACACTGTTTCGACCATCCCATGTGGAAAGTCTACGCGGAAGAGGTGCTGCGGGCGGTGGTCAACCGCTACAAGGATTCGCCGGCCATGGGCATGTGGGTGGTCTGGGACGGTCCCGGGCTTCAAGGGATGGGCAGCGACGTGAACCGGCCCGGTTGGAGTTGCTACTGCGTCCACACCCGAGCCAAGTACCAGCAGTGGCTGAAGCAGCGCTTCACCCTGGAGCAGTTGAGCGAGCGCCTGGGGATGCGATACCGGACCTGGGAGGACGTGGCGGCTCCGCAGTCCAAGAACCTGCTGATGGCCATGCTGCTGTTCCGGCAGTTCCTCTATGAGAACGTGGCCCAGATCCTGAAATGGCAGGTGGAGATCGTGCGCAGCCTGGATCCCGAGCATGAGCTTCACAGCCACGGTTTCCGCTACAACAATCCGCTGGACGAGAGATGCGCCCAGGAGTGCGACAGTTGGGGCTTTGCCTCCCACAGCACCAACCTGTTTGCCAGCGAGGACCCCTATCAGTACAGCAATATCGCCTATGCCAGCCAGTGGTCCCGGGCGGTGGGAAAGAACCACCAGTGGTGGTATACGGAGATCTATTCGGGGTTCTACCATGGCGGGATGACCTATCGGAAGCAGACACTGCCCGAGGACCTGGCCATGTGTCTGTGGATGGGCCTGATCTATGGCGCCAAGGGAGCCATCTTCTGGCAGTACCGCCCCGAATACGGAACCCACGAGGCGCCGGGTCTCAATCTTGTGACCATGAGCGGCAAGCCCCTGCCGCAGCTCAAGGCCATCGAAAACGCCATCGGGTCCATTCGATCCATCGAGTCTCACCTGCCGCTGAAGATCCCGCGGGCCGAGATAGCCATAGCCTACGACAGCGACAACGCCATCATCATGGAGATGGAGAACGCCAAGGGGCAGCAGTTGCGCTTCATCCGCGGCATTCACCGAAGCCTGTGGGAGAACAACATTCCGGTGGACCTGGTGACCACCCGGATGGACTGGTCCGGCTACAAGCTGGTGTTTCTGCCCAGCCTGATGTTGCTGACCGAGTCGACGATCGACAAGATCCGTCGGGTTCGGCGGGACCACCCCGAGATCCACCTGTTTGCCGACGGGATTCTGGGCACCAACGCGCCCACCGGAAGGTTCAGCTACAATCCTCCCGAAGGGCTGACGGAACTGGTGGGGGTCCAGGTGCTGGACCACTCCCGCATCGACGCCTTGGACCTGCGCGAAGGGCGGGACCGGATTCACACCGATTTCGGGGAATTCACCGTCAAGCAGGCCTGCAACTACGCCAGCCTGGAGCCTCAGGGCAGCACCCGTGCCGTCGCCCGCTTCGGAAAGGAGGTGGTGGGGGTGCAGACCGCCGACGGGGGCTTCACCTGGCTGACGGTTCCCATCGGAGCCGCCTTCGGGGGGCTTCCCCAAGCCGTTCTCACCGACCTGCCTGCCGGGCATGCCTTGGACGGGGTTGCCCCCATGGCCTTGCTGGAACCCTTTCTGGAGGCTGCGGGGGTGCGCCGGCCCCTGTCGACCCAGGGAAGCAAGGTGATTGCCCTGGCCCGGGAGTCGCCGGCCGGCGGCAGCCTGGTGTTCGTCCTCAACCTGGAAAACTCGGCAGCCCAGGTGCGCGTGGCCCTGGCGGAGAAGCCGGGCCGGGCCGAGGACCTGATTCAAAAGAGCCCACTGAGTGTGACCGACGGCGCTTTCTCGCTTCAGATCCCGCCCCGCAGCTTGAAGGCGGTGCATTGCCGGGCTTGAAGCTGCCGGTGGTCTTGTCATGAGCGGCCGGGTGGCCCTGTCGCTCTTGAAAGTCGTCCATCAGGAGGATTCATTCATGTTCAAGGTAGAGTTCGGAGTCGTGCATCGCGGGTGCTTGGTGAACCAGTTGTCCCGGGCGGTTCCCAGCGTGAGATTCATTTGCCCGGGCGGATTCATTCTGGGGCCCACCTCGGCGGAGGAGATCCTGGTCCTGGACAACCCCAGCGAGCAGGAGCTTCGGGCCGTGCTGGACCACCTGGAACAGGATTCCGGTATCGCCGAGTGCAGCCTGCTGGAACGGTCGGGAGACAAGGTCTTCGTTCGCATCCTGACCTCGGCCAGTCCGGGGGAGGGATATTGCTCGGAGGTGGTCGCCAATAACCACGGTTTTCGCATCGGCATGGAAATCCAGCAGGGGGGCGTCGAGAAGTGGAAGGTCGGCTGCTTCGAGCGCGCCAACGCCGAGCAGTTGCTGGAGGACCTGGCAAAGCTGGGCGACATCAAATCGCAATCCATCAGTGAAGTGAGCTGGCAGGAACTGCTCGGGCAGGGTCCGGCATGAGAATCGTCTACTCCAGGGAAGAGCCCATCGATCGCAGCGACCCCGGCCTGGAGGCCTTGAGGCTGGTCAACAGCGGGAAAGGGGCCAGGCACATGACCGCGGGAGTCGCCACCTTCTCTCCCGGCTCGGCGGTTTTCCTGCATACCCACCCCTGCGAGGAGACCGTCATCATCCTGGAGGGACGGGCAACCGCCGAGATCGACGGCAAGACCTTTGCGCTCGGAAAGTATGACGCCACCATCGTGCCGCCGCTGGTGCCCCACTGCTTTCGCAACGAGAGCCGGGAGCCCATGGTGATCGCCTATTTCTATCCCGACGTGGACGTGGCCCGGGATCCGGTTTAATAGTGGTCAGTGGATAGTGGATAGTGATTAGTGAAGCGTTTCAGAACGGGCGAGCGCCCAATGACTTGATTGCACTCTGTGACGGACTGCGCCGAGATCAAAAAGATGCTTAACCGGTCGATCAAGTAACTAACCACTATCCACTGACCACTAAACCGAAGGTTTCCCCATGAATCGAAGACAACTGCTGCAGAGCCTTACCGTTGCCTCCGGGTTGACGGCCACGGTGGCGGCCTGCAGGAATGAGTCGGGAGGTCCGGCGGGATCCTCGGCTGCGGGTGGCTCCGGTTCCGGCGAACCGGTCTGTTACACCTCCGACTGGAAGCGGACCCGGCCTGACCTGGTGCTCTACCTGCCCGAAGAGCCCCCCTACGCCTCCGAGGCCAGCGACCACGTGCTGGTCGAAGTCACTCCCGGAGGAGACCTG
>JAPOZE010000390.1 GCA_026706225.1 Acidobacteriota bacterium | reverse complement strand
TACTCCTCCAGGGGCAGTCGAAGCAGGATTTCGTCCTCGGCTTCCGGGGAGACGGCCGGGGCGGCCAGCCCTGTGGAATTTGGAATCTCATCCGGACTTCCGGACCATCCGGGTGAAACGGCCCAGACCCTGGCGCTGCCCGGGAAGCGAACCCGTCCCTGCCCATCCACGGGCAGTTCGCGCACCAGGTTCCTGAAGGGGATGCGATGGTTGACGATGCGCCGCTTGGCTTCCTCGGAACCCGTGAAGGGAAAGGCTGCATAGAACTTGGCCAAGCGTTCCGGGCTGCTGGTGAGAAAGCGCTGGTTCGCTTCCGGCAGGTTGATGAGCGTGTGATAGAAGGCCAGCGGCTTGCCGTTGTCCTGGCTGAAGAGGCGCCGAACAAAGCGCTTGGGTCGGTCGGTGCGGGCTCCCAGGAGCGATTCCCAGGCCGGGGCCGCCGCGGCCCCGCCGGGCAGAAGCAGTCCTCCCTCGCGGACGGACAGGGCTGAACCGTATGCCAGAAGGCTGTTGGGGTGCGCCTCCAACAGTTCCCGGCTGGTGTAGGTCTCCACCACCAGTCGCCGGGCCTCATCGTTCATTGTCGCCAGCCCCGCGTAGAGCCGGGCGGAGTGGATGTTCTCGGCGAACGCTCTCAAGAGGCCGCCGACCGGGCGATTCCCCTCAAAGAAACGCCTCAACCAGAACCTTTCTTCAAAGATGATGGGCACAGCCTGATCGCTGAAGGTCAACCGGTAAGAAGCTCCGGCCTCCAGTTGCGACTTCATTTCCATCTCGTCCACGCCCAGGGCCGAGGAGAAGGTTTGCCTGAGCGCGGCCAACTCATCGGTGCCCAGCGCCACACGGATTCTTCCTTCAGACCTCTTGATGGTCCACCCCAACAGGGCGAGCACCTCCCGGGTCTTCCTGAGACGCGACTCGTTCCCGGTCTCGAGCAGGATCTGAAACTCCAGCTTCTTCGAGCGGGCCCGGGATCGAAGAGCCGCAACCGAGTCGAAGTAGTAGCGCAGGGCCTGGACGTAGCCGGCCCCGGCCTTTCCGTAGGTTCGGCGTATCAGGTGGGAGATAAAGTCGGAAACGAAGGTTTCCGGGGGCGTGTTTTCCCGCAAGCCGGCTGCCCGCGCCAGGCCCCGAACGCCGCCGGGAACCACCAGCAGGCCTTGCTTTGAGGTTGTTCCCGCAATCGGATCGATGGCCGGGATATCCCCTCTGCCCAGTTGCTTTAGACGCGCCGACATGCGCGCGGCCCGGGCTCGATCCCCGTCCCTCAGGGCAACCAGCAGGCCTCGTTCCAATACCGGTTCCAATCGGTCCGAACCGGCTTTCTCGGCTTCCAGAGCCTCGGCCAGGCGCTCATAGGCCTCGGCCGCCCGGTAACCGAAGACGTCCCGAACCCGGGCCAGCTTGGCCAGGACCTCGACATTTCCGGGAAAGGTGGCGGCCGCGTCTTCGACCGCCCGCCGCATCTCCGGGATGCGGTCGCTTTGCTTCAAGAGATCGACCTGGAACTGGTGAAGTTCCACCGAGCGGGGGGCGAATTGCAGCCCCTGGTGTGCGGCGGCCAGAGCTTCATCGATCTCGCCCAGATTCATCTGTACCCGAGCCAACCCCAGATAGGCGCCCGGCAATCCCGGGTCGGCATTCAAGGCCTTGCGATAGAAGTCCAGCGCCTGCTCATCCAGGCTTTCCTTTTCACAGAAGCCGGCAAAACGCATCGGCAGCCCGGGTGCATCGGAGATCTTCCCGGCGGCCTCCTGCAGCACCTCCCGGGCCTTGTCCTTCCGATCCCGCGCCAAGTGGATTCGGGCCAATCCAAGGTGCCCCTCTCCCAGTTCCGGCCTGAGCTCGACGGCTCTGCCGTAGGCCTTGAGAGCCTCCTCGGCCCGGCCGGACTTCTCCAGCAAACTGCCACGACGGGCGTGGAGGAAGGCTCCCTCAGGAAAGCGCCGCAGGGCGGTGCCAATTTCCTGCAGTCCCCGGGCAATCTCTCCCTGTGCCTCCCGGATCCCGATGAGTTTCGCCAGCACGGCCGATCCGCCCGGATCGGCGTTCATGGCCCGCCGGTAGGACTGCTCGCTCTGCTCCCACTCCTGAAGGTCGAAGTGGAGGTCTCCAATCTCGGTGAAGATGGAGGCGTTGCGCGGCATCAGCGAGGCCAGGGGAGTCATCAACTGCAGGGCGGTTCTCAGTTCGCCCTGCCGGCGGTAGACCTCCGCGGCAAACCTCAAGGTGGGGGGATGAAAAGGGTTGAGGTCCAGGGCTTCCCTGAGCGAGGCCTGGAGAGTTTCGCCGTTCCTTTGAGCTGCCGCCTGGCGGGCATTGCGCAAGGCCTGCAGCAACCGGGCGAAGTCTCCGGGCAGGACCGTGCCGCCATCCAGCGACCGGGACAGCGCCGGGAACTCGGTCACTATCTGCCCGTCCGCTCGGTCCACCAGTCGGGCCCGGTACTGAACCACTCCCTTGGGCAATGCCACCTCGGGCATGGGAATTTCGGTACAGGAGGCCGGCAGCAGGGCCTGGGTCAGCTCGCCCACGGTTTCTATGACGGAACCGCAGGTGGATCGGGCGACGGTGGCCCAGATCCCGTCGCCGGAATCAGCTTCCTCCGAGGCCCCTCCGGGCTCCGATGTTTCGGCGGCGGTTGGTGATGCGGGAGCCGGATCGCCGGGGACCTCCCAGTAGACCAGGCGGACCTGCTGCCGGCCGAAGCGGTCGGCCAGATAGGCGGAGCAGTAGGATTTCAGCTCCTCGTCGGCGATCTTCGAGTCCGGAGCGATCAGTATCAGGGTCTCCCACGGGACCGACGGCGCCGGTAGATGTTGTCCTGCCTCCTGGTAGAGTCCAACCGCCCGTTCATCCCTTCGGGCCGGCGGCTCTGTCCCGTCGTCGGCCAGGCTCTCGCTGCCGGACCTCAGCCCGGCCAGGTCGTGCGGTAGCGCTTGCGCGGAGGTCTCCCAGGAGCTGACTCTGCCGTCGGCCACAACGTGGAGCCGGAATCGACCCAGCCGGCCTTCCAGAATGGCCAGTTGCCGGGCTCTGAGCTCGACCTCCTGCCAGACCCGATCGGAATAGCTGCGCGGCAGCACCAGAACCGAAATTCTGGCTGGGAGCTGCAGGGGCGCCGCCGTCACCACCTGGGCTCCGGCGAAGGTCTGAAACTGGTAGCGGCTATCGTCTCCGGACAACACCCGTGGAGACAGGAAAGACCCGGCCAGGTGCAGGGAAGCCGCCCCCCAAACCACCAGCAGTACGGGTATCCAGACCAGGGCGGCCGCGGCCGGGGGCCGCGCCAGGCAAAATGGGCGAAGTGTCGGCCGCTTTCGGCGAAATGGGATCATGGGAATGTGTCGGGAGAAACAGGGAGCGACCAGACCACCCATTCTATGCCGGGGATGGGGATTATTCAACGGAAGAATAATCCCGACCCATTCCCTGCCGGGTCGCCGGGCGGCGGTGCAAAGGGGCAGGAAAAGAAGGTGACTGCCTAGATCTGTTGGCGTATTGCCTGAGGTTTCAAGCGACTTCCCGTTGCCGGGCAGGCCGGTCCAGCAGGTGCCAGAGGAACCCGAGCAGGGATAGGGCGCCGATGGTGATGGGAATGACCCAGATCCCCTGCTCCAGGGTCCCGCTGTGGTCTCCCACAAAGCCGATGTAGTAGGGTCCCATGGCCGCGCCCAGGTGCCCCAGAGCCTGGGTGATTCCGAAGGCCCTGGCGGCCTGGCGGCGGAATCGCAGCGCCGTGAAGGACTGCAGGGCAATGGCGTCGCCGCTCATTCCCATCCCCGCCACGAAGGTCATGGCCAATGCCAGCTCATAGCTCCCGCTGAGAATGGTCAGGACATAAAAGGTGGCTCCCACGCCGGCGCTGCAGCCCAGCAGGATGCGCTCGGGGATGCGCCCGCCCAACCAGGTCCAGATCACCCGTCCGGCAATGAAGCCGGTGATGTTGACGGCAATCATCGATCCTACCTGGGTCTCGGAGAGAAGCAGGCGCTTGGCGAAGAGCCGGCCCAGCCAGACCACTGCGCCCATCTGCCCGATCCCGTGCAGGGTGAACGCCAGGCCGATGAGCCACAGCGAGGGAGATAGAACCAGACGCCGGCCGGGCGATGGGTCGCCCCCGTTTGTCGTCGCCGGGGTCCACTCCGGTATCGAGGGCACCGTCAGACGGGTCAGCAGATAGAAGCACATCAGGCCGGCATAGGGAATCCACCAGGGCCAGCCTCGTTCCAACCAGGCGTGGTCCACGTAGGCCCCCAGTCCCAGCGGAGCCAGAGTGCCGCCAATGGCCATGGTCAGGGCCAGGGCCGCGAAGACACGCTGGCGGGATTCCTGAAACTGGTGGGCCGTGATGGTGGCATAGACCACGGTGAGCCAGACCTGCCCCGCCCCCATGAGGACGGCGCCGGCTTGCGCCATGAGCCAGTTCTGGGCGCCCCCCAACAAGAGAAAGCCCAGGCCGCCGACGGCGAGGCCCCGTTTCACCGACACGGTCGGACCTCTGCTATGGGTGACCTGCCCGGCCAGGATGTTTCCGGCAAGGGCGCCAAGGAAAAAGAGCGCCTCGGCCCTGCCCTGCATTTCGTAGCCGGCCTGGAAGAGTTTCTCGAAGACCTTGAAGGTGACCGGCAGCAGGTTGATGGTCATGCCCACCAGCAGGCTCAAGCCGATCGAGAACCAGAAGAGCCTGTCCCCCGTCGGAAGCGGAGGTCTGCCGGTGGAAGAAGCGGGAGGGGAAATGTCGGGAGATCGCTCGGCCATGTCCGGCGCTCCGGTGAGAAATGCGGCCGCCAAGTCCAGCGGAGCCTAGCAGAGGCCGGTCGAGATCGTCAACCGGGCGGCGCAGGACCCCGGATCCCCACCGGCCACGGCTCCTGCCCCCCTCTCTGGAATCTTTCCAGGGGACATGCTATAGATTACGGCCGCCATTCGGCCCCCGGCCGCCGGGAGAATACCAGCGTGCGCGCCCAAGAAGAGACGGACTGTTTGGAAGGAGTGTTCGACCTGGAGGAGATGGTGCGGGAGCTTCACCAGCTTAGCCGGAATCTCTGGTGGAGCTGGAACCCGGATGCCCGCGAGATATTCGCCGAACTGTCACCCCTGGTCTGGGAAGCCTCCCGCCACAACGCGGTGGCGGTCCTGGGGGCGGTCTCCAGGGCGGAATTGAAGTCGCGCCTGATGGACAGGGAATTCGCGGCCCGCACGAGGGAGGTACTGTCCGCCTTCCGCGAGTACCTGACCCGTGAGCGGACCTGGTGTTCGACCGACGCGGCCGCTTTGCTCGAGAACCCCGTCGCCTACTTCTGCGCGGAATTCGCCCTGCACGAGTCTCTGCCCCTCTATTGCGGAGGCCTGGGAGTGCTGGCGGGCGACCACGCCAAGTCGGCCAGTGACCTGGGGGTGCCTTTCGTCGGGATTACCCTGTTCTACCGGCAGGGCTACTTTGAGCAGCTCATCAGCCACAACGGCTGGCAGGAGGAGCACTATCCCTCTCTCGACAGAGACACCCTGCCGCTGGAGCCGGTGCTGGACAGCCAGGGCAAGCCCCTGCTGCTTTGGATAGAGTTCTCTCAGAGCCGGATCTGGTTTCAGGCCTGGAGACTCCGGGTCGGCCGCGCCGCCATATACCTTCTGGATACCGAGCTTCCCCGGAACGACAGCGCCTACCGCGGCCTCACCTCCAGAGTTTACGGCGGGGACATGACGACCCGCATCGGCCAGGAAATGGTCATGGGAATCGGCGGTGTGCGCCTGCTTCAGGCTCTGGGGATCACTCCGGCCGTCTACCACTTGAACGAAGGCCACTCCGCCTTTCTGGCCTTGGAGCTGTTGCGCCGGCAGCTCGATTCGGGCTCCGATCCGGAGGAGGCGGAGACCCGGGTGAGGGACCGCTGTGTGTTCACGACCCACACCCCGGTGGCCGCGGGTCATGACCGTTTCAGCCCGGAATTGATGGAATACGCCTTTGCCGGCTACCGGTCACTGCTCGGCATGGACGCTCCACAGTTCCTTGGCTATGGCCGGACCCGCCCGGAGGATTCCAGGGAGCACTTCTGCATGACCGTGCTGGCGCTCAGGATGTCGAGAGGAGCCAACGGGGTCAGTCGGCTCCACGGCCAGGTCAGCCGGGAGATGTGGAAAGACCTGCTGAATTCCCCGACCTACCGGGGACCGTCCATCGGACACATCACCAATGGCGTCCACGTGCTGGGCTGGATGTCTCGGCCGGCGCGGCGCTTCTGGAAGCGGCACCTGGGACCGGAGTGGGAGACGCGCTTGAGGTGCCCGGACCTCTGGAGGGTGGTTTCAGACCGGGAGGCGATCAGCGACGAGGAGATCTGGGCCCTACGCTACCACCTCCGCCGAGAGTTGGTCGAATTTGTCCGCGGGCATGTGCCGGACACCTTCCCCGCCAGCGGCACCGAGAGAGCCCGGGCCTTCGAGACCATGCTCTCGCCGGATGCGCTCACCATCGGCTTTGCCCGGCGTTTCGCCACCTACAAGCGGGCTCCCCTGATCTTCAGTGATCTGCCGCGAATGGCCGAAATGGTCAACGACTCCGAGCGCCCGATCCAGTTGATCTTTGCCGGAAAGGCCCATCCCCAGGATGTCCGGGGAAAGGAATTCATCCGGCGCATCCTCGACATCTGCAAACGGAGCGAATTCCTGGGGAAGGTGGTCTTCCTGGAGAACTACGACATGAACGTGGCCCGTCGCCTGATCTCGGGTGCGGACCTCTGGCTCAACACCCCTCGCCGTCCCCTGGAGGCCAGCGGAACCAGCGGCCAGAAGGTGAGCGTTCACGGGGGATTGAATCTGAGCGTCCTGGACGGCTGGTGGAGGGAAGGCTATGACGGCACCAACGGGTGGGCCATCGAAGGGGATGAGCACCCGGACGACGAAGCCGCCCAGGACCGGGCCGACCTGGAGTCGCTCTACCGGACTCTGAGCCGGGACATCATTCCGCTGTTTTTCGAGCGGGACTCCCGGGGAATCCCCAGGGGCTGGATCGCGAAGATCCGCCGGGCCATGCAAACCCTGGTTCCCCGGTACAACACCGACCGCATGGTGACCGAGTACGTCACCCGCTACTACCTGCGCGGGAAGTGACCCCTTCCGGGTCCTGCTCCTCCGGGGCCATCTCGTCGGGAATCCGTAGCGCCGGTCAGCCCTGACCCGCGTCCAATTCAGCGCAAAGGCAGTCCATGAACTGACGGGCGGTGCGCCCCGAGCGGGCGTTGTAGCGCTGGGCCCATTGCAGCGCGCGCCGTTCCAGGTCCCCTGGCTTCAAGGCCAGGCCGCGCCTCCCGGCCATGGCCTGAACGATGGCCAGATACTGCTTCTGATCGGGGGCCACAAAGGACAACTGGATGCCGAAGCGGTCAGCCAGAGAGACTTTTTCCTGCAGAGTATCCTGGCGCCTGATCTCGTCACCCTGCAAGTCGTTGCGGTCCGAAAAGAACTCCCGAATCAGGTGGCGGCGGTTGGAGGTGGCGTAGACCACCACGTTGCCGGGTCGCGATTCCAGGCTTCCTTCCAGCACGGCCTTCAAGGTCTTGTATTGTGTCTCCCCTTCCTCGAATGACAGGTCGTCGATGAAAACGATGAAGTGCTGGGGCCTCTCCCGGAGCAGGCTCATCACCCGGGGAAGGTCGTTCAGATCGTCTCGGGAGACTTCCACCATGCGCAGGGCGGAGCCGGCAAAGCGGTTCAGGAGCGCCTTGATGGCCGATGACTTCCCGGTCCCGCGATCGCCGTAGACGAAGACGTTGTTGGCCGGGTGGCCCGCCAGGAAGTATCCGGTGTTCCGGACCAGCCACTGCTTCTGGTCCTCGTACCCCACCAGGTCTTCCAGGGTGATGGGGTCGGGCGACGCAATGCCCTGCAAGGCCCCTCCCCGGGATCGAGGGTTCCAGTGAAAGGCCCGGAACTCGCCGAAAATTCCGGTGCCGTTCCGGGAGTAGAAGTCGGCCAGTTTCGGCGCCAGGGAACCCCAGTCAGGCGCCCGGCTCAGCCGCCGCTTCATCTCCAGGCGTTGGTCGGAGAGCGGCTCGCAGGGGGCGTCCCGGGCCTGCAGCCGGTCCCAGCCCGGCCAGGCTCCATCCCAGCCCATCATCCGGAAGGCGGCTGCCACCTGCTCGCTCCGCAAGGAATGGAGCTCACACAGCCGGTCCAGGTCGGCTTCCACCTGCAGGACCAGAGAAGGACCCATGCGGTCCAGGCCGTGACCCTCGGCACCTCGGGAAAAGGGGTTCTCGTCGCTCAGCACCAGGTTCAGCAGGTGGTTCTGCCAGGGAGTGCCCACGGCCGTGCCTTGCCCGGGAACGGCCTGCGAAGCCAGGCCGGAGAAAAAGGAGGCATAGCTGGCGGCAACTCGCCGGGACACCTTGACGGTGTGGAGCCGGCTGCCGGCGATTCCTCCCAGAAAATCGAGCAGAGCCGCCACCACCGGGTCTCTCAGGACGGCCCTGAAGATGACCAGTCGATGGGCCTGTCGAACCAGCGAGCGCAGGGATTCGATGGCATCGTCCACCTCGGAATCCAAAACCGGTTCCGCTCGCTTTCTCATCGCATCCTCCCTCCGGATGTCGAGAGAACTTAAACGTTTACACCTGGATTGTCAATTGGAGCGCCGGGTCCCGGCGTCTTGACATGCCAGGGGGTTTTGTCAATCATGGAGTGGCGTTGGCAGGAGGGACACCCCCGGGCGGAGGCGCGGCCCAAGAGTGTTGGACACTATCCCCTGAGCGGCGGTCCATGATTCATCTGAAGTCGTCCAATGAGATTGCGATTCTGAGGGAATGCAACCGGATCGTGGTCGACATCCTCAACACCCTCAAGCGTCACTGCCACCCCGGCGTCACCACCCTGGAGCTGGACAAGATTGCGGAGGATCTGACCCTCAAGCACAAGGCGAAAGCAGCCTTCAAGGGCTACAACGGGTTCCCCGCCACTCTCTGCACCTCGGTCAACCACCAGGTGGTGCACGGAATCCCTTCCAGGCAGGTCCTGAGGGAAGGAGATATCGTCAGCGTCGACTATGGGGTATTCCATCGAGGTTTCTATGGAGACGCCGCCGTGACCCTGCCCGTGGGGCGCATCTCCGCGGCGACCGAACGTCTGTTGCAGACCACGCGGGAGTCGCTGATGCTGGGGATCGAAAAAGCGGTTCCAGGAAACCATCTGGGAGACATCTCTGCGGCCATACAGACCCACGCCGAGGGCCGGGGCTATTCCCTGGTGAAGGAGTTTTCCGGGCACGGCATCGGTCGAAACCTCCACGAGGAACCGGCCGTGCTGAACTACGTGGTCAACGGCCGCGGGATACTGCTGAAGCCCGGCCTGGTCCTGGCCATCGAGCCCATGGTGAGCCTGGGCACGGACAAGGTGCGGGTGTTGCCCGATCGCTGGACGGTGGTGACTCAGGACGGCAAGCCCTCGGCCCATTTCGAGCATCGAGCACAGCATCGCCATCACCGAGAACGGTCCCGAGATTCTGAGCCTGGGAAGGTAGGGCGGCCCAGGCCGTCGGCGACAGGGAAAGGGGATTCCCTGAAAAAGGGAGATGGAGAAAAGGGGCGCCGGCGGACCCTGCCGCGGCGCCCCTCCCGGCTATTGCAACCGAACGACCTTCCGGCAGCCGTTCAATCGTCCGACCTGCCCCCCAACAGACCGGATCGCAGCAGGAAATAGAGCAGCGTCAGCAGCGTGCTGACCACCGCCGCCACGTAGGTCAGGGCCGCGGCGTTCAACACCTTGTCCATCCCCTCGCGCTCACCCGGATAGATCAGGCCGCGCTCCAGCACCAGCGCCTTGGCGCGGTTGGAGGCGTCGAACTCCACCGGAAGGGTGACGATCTGGAAAAGCAGCACCGCCGAAAAGAGAACCGCCCCGATCAGCACCAGGGCCGGATCGATGAAAAGGCCCAGGAACATCACAAAATAGCCGATGTTGGAACCGATGCTGGCCGTGGGAACCAGCGCCGAGCGCAGGCGAAGCGGTCCGTAGTTCTGAGCGTGCTGGAGCGCGTGACCCGCCTCGTGGCTGGCGATGCCGA
>JAPOZE010000050.1 GCA_026706225.1 Acidobacteriota bacterium | reverse complement strand
TGCAGTTGCATGGTTCGCTCCCGTGGAAGGGGGGTCAGTCGGTCACCGGCCTGTCAAAATCGGTCTCACTACTCGTCCTTACGAGTTCGCGGTGTCGTCTCCTCTAACTACCGATTGGGTTGTCGAATAAGCCGCCTGTGGACTTGATTAGCGAGGAGCCCCCGGATCCGAGGCTTAGGCGCTTTACGGCCCCTATTGCCATAGTCAGAGAGTCAAGCCAAGAACTCTTGGATATCCCACCCGAGTTGTGGAATACTCACTCCAATCAACTTATCCTATTCCTTGTCACCGGTAACGCCGCTTCCCGCCCCTGTCCGAGATCAGTTTTCAGTCCGAGTTCATCACACCACTTTGGATATGCAAGCAAGTGTCCGTGTGATGGCCCAGCCTGGGCAACCCACTTGTCGCACCGCCTTCAGGGGCATGTCAAACCACGCTGTATCAAACGAGTAACCAACCGTCGCCGCAAGCGTGTCCGGTGAGCAGTAAGGGATCCAATCAGACCCGAATACGCTCTATCCTTAGCCAATTCCACATAACGCTTCACTCATTCCCAAACTGTCCCATCTTTTCGGCAATAACGGGGCATTCGGATCAGGCGTCTGCCGCAAAATTACGCCTTGGTCGATAAATCCTAAGTGTTGATAAATTTGCATTCTCTGGTAGAGCGACGTTGCTCCAAAACACTCAAACAACCCCTCATTGGAGTTGACCCGATTTCGTGGACACTTCATTTCTTGAAGCGAGAAAGGAGGGTGTCCAACCATGCCGAAATCCCATTCCCTTTATCCGCCCGAATTCCGGCAACAGATGGTGGAGCTGGTACGGGCGGGTCGTAGCCCGGAGTCGCTGGCCAAGGAATTCGAGCCGTCCGGGCAGACGATCCGCAACTGGGTGATCCAGGCCGAACGCGATGAGGGGGTGCGCCGCGACGGGCCCTCCCGTCCGGAGCAGGAGGAATTGCGGCGCCTTCGCCGTGAGAACAAGCAACTGCGTATCGAACGGGAGATCCTGGCAAAAGCCACGGCCTGGTTCGCTCGCGAGGCCGACTCGGAGTCCGGCCCGTCTACGAGTTCATGAGAGCGTACCAGGCCGACTTTCCGGTGCTGACGATGTGCCGCGTGCTCAAGGTCTCCCCCAGCGGCTACTACGCCTGGTTGAAACGCCCGCCTTCGGGTCGCGCCCGGGCCGATGCCGTGCTCAAGGCGCGCGTCGCGCAGATCCACCAACGCTCCCGGGGCACCTACGGGGCGCCGAGGATCCGAGCCGAACTGGCCGAGGAGGGCCAAGCCATCGGTCGCAAGCGCATCGCCCGATTGATGCTTGAGCTCGGGGTGCGCGGGGTAGGCGCCCGCCGCCGCCTCTCCACCACCCGTCGCGGCCGGCAGGGACGGGTCGCCTCCGACCTGGTCAAGCGGGTGTTTTCGGTCTCCGGGCCGAATCGCCTGTGGGTTGCCGATCTCACCTACATTCCCACGAGGTCGGGGTTTTTGTACCTGAGCGTGGTTATGGACGCCTGGAGCCGCCGGGTGGTGGGCTGGGCCATGGCGAACCATATGCGTACGCAGTTGGTGCTGGACGCCCTTGACATGGCCCTGCACCGGCGCCGTCCCAAGAAAGTGATTCACCACTCCGATCACGGCAGTCAGTATACGGCCCTGGCCTTCGGACAACGCTGTCGCCAAGCCGGGGTGCGCCCCTCGATGGGATCGGTCGGTGACTGCTACGACAATGCCCTGTGCGAAAGTTTTTTCGCTACACTCGAAAGGGAGCTTCTGGATCGTCATCGGTTTGCTACCCATGGCGAGGCTCGGTTAGCGGTTTTCGAGTACATGGAAGGCTGGTACAATCCCTATCGGCGGCACTCGGCCTTGGGACAACGATCTCCCGTCAACTACGAGAGGTATTATTTATCAAGGGTGTAAAACCCAAACGGGAAACTGTCCGTGAAATCGGGGTAACCTCACATTTCCATCTTTAAGGAGACTGTAATAGCTCTCAAGGTGTCGTAGGTACTCCTCTTGTCCGTACACTGCTCGGAATGCGATCTCAGACACCCCGCCGATAAAGAACAAGAGCAGTGACAGTCCTTGGTCTAGAAAGGCTCTAAAGCCCGGACCATGGAGGCTGAGAAGATTATCTATATCTTGGTAGTTCGCCCAGATGCGGAAATCATGTAGAAAATAAAAAACGGTAAAGTGAATGGGCTGTTTTCTTCTTCTTCCCTGCCGTCTGAAGAACCCATAGACATTCTCGAATAGTTGCAATGGCGCGTGGTTGGGGGCTCTCGGATGGCAACAATACTGGAACCGAAGGTGCGGAAATGGTTTGATGAGTTCCTGTCGTACCACCCTCCTTCGAGGTATATATTCGATATTCAAGGGAAAGTACCAAATGGATTTCTCAAGTGTCCCAAGCACGCTGTGTTTTAAATGCGGAAATCGGTGCTCGATGTTCTTCGTAACGGAAACCGCCAAATTTGATTGACGTCAATGAACGAAGGTAGAAATACACAGCATAGTATGCCTGAGTAATTCGCCAAGCCAGAAACGAAAATCGCTCGTTCGAAGAATCAAGGTTTTTTTCAATATCAGAAAAGGAAAGTCCTAACGTAGAGGGTTTGAGTGGCGTTAGGAAAGCAAGTTCATTATACCAACCACGCTTCAGGTCGTCGCTAACGGCTTTCATTGTTGCGCGAGATCGAGAGGCTAACTGGTGAGAAACTCGACCAAGAGTCACTCGGTTTCTCTCCAGATACGAGAGAAATAGCTGATCACTCCGGAAACTCTTGCTGCGAATCACCTGGCTGTCGCTATAGCACACCTTCAGTAGCCATGCAATTTCGTCAACCACCTGATGCCAGCGATGATAGTCACCTATCTCTTCTGGAACGTATGCCGCAAGAGGCGAATCCCATCGCTTACGTATAATTTCAAGATAGAAGTCCCTATTCGATACAGAGGGTATCGCCCACCGTCCGTCCGGTTTCGCGCCCACCAACCTCCCATGCCGTAGCCACTTCCGAACCGTGCCGTTCGAAACCCCGAGGAACTCGCTAACCTCAGATACACTTTGAAATTCACCGTCCGATTCCAGGTTTTCTACCATTTTGTCTCTATCCGCCGGCTGTTTCTACTTGCCAGTATCCGCACCGTCCTAGACAGAGTAGTAATACAATCCCCGGGTCTCAGAACAACTCCAACTGCTCCCCGCCGCCGCGGCGGAAGTGACGGGTGGTCAGCCGGTGGTCGCTGCGGTCGAGCCCGTGCTTGCGCCGCGCCATCTCGAACAGCCTCCTCGTCAGGTCCGCCAATTCCCCCTCCCCGGTGAAGCGGCTGCCGAAGCGGGAGTCGCTGATGCCGCCGCCTCGGACCTTCCCGATCCGGCCAACCACCTTTTCCGCCCGGTCGGGAAGGTTCCGCTTCAGCCAGTCGAGAAAGAGCGGGGCGACCGCACCCGGGAGGCGGACAATCTGGAACCCGGCCCAGCGGCCGCCGCGGGCAGCGACCTCTTTCAGGATTTCAGGCGCCTCGTGGTCGGTCAGCCCCGGAATCAGCGGGGCGACGTTGACCCCGGCCGGCACCCCTGCCTCGGCGAGCTGCTCGATGGCCCGCAGGCGCCGCTGCGGCCGCGAAGTGCGCGGCTCCATGATGTTGGTGAGTTCCGGACGCAGACTGGTTATCGACAGGGTGACGTGCACGAGGTCGAGCGCCGCCAGCTCTACGAGGAGGTCGAGGTCGCGGGTGACGAGGTGGTTCTTGGTGATGATCGTGACCGGGTTGCGGAACTCGAGGAAGGTCTGCAGGCAGCGGCGCGTGATCCCGAGCCTGCGCTCGACCGGCTGGTAGCAGTCGGTGTTGCCCGACAGGGCCACGGTCTGGGGCTGCCAGGAGTTGCGGCGGAACTCGGCGGCCAGCAGCTCGGGCAGGTTCTGCTTCACCAGGATCTTCGTCTCGAAGTCGAGGCCGGCGGAAAACCCGAGGTACTCGTGGCTCGGGCGCGCGTAGCAGTAGATGCAGCCGTGCTCGCAGCCGCGATAGGGGTTGATGCTGAAGCGGAAGCCGAGGTCGGGACTGTCGTTTTCGGCAAGGGCGGAGCGGCTGCTGTCGACAAAGAACCGGGTGCGCGCCGCGGGCCGTTCCGCCTCCTCGCTGTCCGGCTCGACCGGGTCGAGCTCGACGTGCAGCGGCTCGAAGCGGTTGGCGGTGTTGAGAACGGCGGCGCGGCCCCGGTGCTCCGGGGCGCCGCGGCTGTCGAAGGGCAGGTTGTGGCCGGCGACCTCGGTCATCGGGAAACCCCGCCGGCGTCAGCGGGCGGCCAACTCTTCGGGAAATCCGTACGGCACCTCGTTGCGGTTGCCGGGCAGCGGCCAGCTCTGGCCGCCGAGGTTGCGGTAGGACTCGTGGCGGCCGCACAGCCACAGGAACATCTCCGCGGTCTTGCAGTCGCCGCGGAACTGCTCGACGAACTGGCTCGACGGGCCGCCGTACCCGGCCCGGGAAAAGTCGAAGTCCGGCTCGCGGATCCAGTCGCGCTGCGGAGGAACGGTGCGCCAGTAGAAATACTTCAGCATGTTGCGCAGCCGCTTTACCGTCGAGCGCCCGCGGCGGTGCCAGATCTGGTACGCGGTCAGGAAGATCGAGCCCTCCGGGGCCGCGGTGGAGACGGCGCCGCGGATGGCGTTCAGGTGGCCCATGAAGCGGGCCTTGTTGTGGATGAGGTGGGAACCCGGCAGCACCTCTGTCGGCCCCGCTTCGGCCGGGGTGTCCTGGGGGTAGTAGAAGACCTGGAGGTAGTTGAGCTCCGGGCCCCAGAAGGAGTTGCCGTCGACGTGCCAGCCGCTTGTCGCCGGGAACGGGCCGGTCACCCGGTGGTTGCTCATCAGCACCGGGAGGTGGAAGTCGGCCCCCAGAAGGGAACGCACCGCCCCGGCCGCCTCCCGGTTGCAGATCACCCCGTCGAGGAACCAGTCCTCTCCGAGAATGCCGGTGGGCTCGTACCAGGTATCGGCTTCGAGGTACTCCCTGGCCATCCGGTTTAAGTCGCCGGGGACCACCCCTTCGAGGAGCAGGTACCCGTTCTTGCAGAACTCGAGGACCTGCGAGTCGGTCAGGGTCGGCTCGCAGTCGTGGGTCTTTCCGCCGGTCGCCGCCATCACTGACTCCCCCGTTCGAGGACGAAGAGAAACCCGAGGCCGTGGAACTCGTCGGCGCCCAGGGTGAGCAGGGACATGTCGGGAAAGGAGATCACCCGCCAGCCTTCGGCGATGGCGTCGAGCACCGACTGGTACGGCCACTCCTCCGGGTCGGAGCTGAGCTCCTGCTCCCGCCCCCCTTCGAACAGGGAGATCCCCTGCACGGGGGAAGCGGGGGAAGTCGTGCTGCAGTGCAGGTAGAGGAGATCCTGGCGGGTTCCGTTCGCCGCGGCGACCGCGGCGATGCCGGTGCGCAGCCCCTCTTCGGTAAGGGCTCCGTCTTTCAGATCGGCCACGAGGGTCTCGGTCAGTTCCGCCTGTCTGCTGTTCATCGCCATGCCGTCCGCTGAGGATACCTGTATGCCATCGAAAGCCGATCGGGCTCGGGGCCGGGTACGACCGAAAAAGAGAACCCCCTGCCGATACCGGAGCAAGAGTTTTCGCTGTTGCCGGCACGGTTCGGCCCCGGTTATCTTGAGGCGACTTCGATTCCCGGCGGTAAAGGGATGGAGAAACCGATGCAAGGTCTCGCGAAAGCACAGGTCGAGCAGTACCTCGAGGAAGGGTACCTCATGGTGCCCGACGTGTTCGCCCCGGAGGACGTCCAACCCCTCCGGGACGAGCTCACCGAGGTCATCCACACCAGGGCGCTCGAGCTGAAGGCGGAGGGAAAGCTCAGCCGCCTGTACGAGGAAGAGCCGTTCGAGCGCCGCCTCACCCGGGTGTTCCGGGAGGCGCCGGAAATCATCGGCGCGATCATGGGCAAGGGGGGCGGCGGCCACAGCGGTCCTGCGTTCTTCGATTTCGTGCGCAACCCGAAGATCCTGGCGAAGATCGAATCCCTGGTCGGCGAGGAGATCGTCGGTTCCTCCGTCTACCGCATCCGCCCCAAGATACCGGAATGGAAGCGGGGGGCCGTCCCCTGGCACCAGGACTCGGGGTACTTCAGCCCCCACTGCGACGGCGAGCTGATCGTCACCTGCTGGATTCCGCTGGTCGACGCCACCCCCGAGAACGGCTGCCTGCGGGTGCTGCCGCGCTGCCACCGCCGCGGCGTGTCCCGCCACCACACCAACGGTCCGGGAGGCTACCTCGTCATCACCGATCCCGACCTGCCGCCAGCCGAACCGGTGACCGTGCCGGTGCCGGCGGGGGGCGTCCTGTTTCTCACCAACCTGACCCCCCACTCCTCGACCCAGCACAGCGTCGACGTGGTGCGCTGGGCCGTCGACGTCCGCTACCAGTCGGCGAGGGTGCCCAACAACGTCGGCGAGCTGCCCGAGGATTTCGACCCCGGCAGGCCGGACGAGCAGATCGCCTGCTACCCTCCCGAGGCGGACTTCATCCTCCAGAGCCGGGCAGATCCCGAGTCGGTGGTGACCGACTGGCGGGAGTTCAGCGAGATCCGGCAGCGCTACGAAACCCACAGGCCCCGCGGTCCCAGGCGGGGGCGGAAGCCGGCGGAGCCCGGGTAAGCCCGGGCAGATGGAAGCAGAACAGGTTGCCCCCGCGGTTTGAAGCAGGTTTTGATTTGCGTCCGCTGCCTCAATCTGCGTCAGCGAATGCCGGCGGGGCTTTCCGCCGCGTACCCGGCTGCCGCCGCCCCTGATTCTCAGCATGGGGCTGCCATGACGACCCGGACCTTCCAAACCAGAACGGAAACCAGATGAAACCCGGAAAGAAACGAGCAGTTTCCCTCCTTCCCCTCGGACTTGCCGCGGCGCTGCTGGCCTGCGGGTCTTCCGGGGACGGATCCCCGGCAGGTCCCTCCGGCGGCGCCCCGGACGGCGGGCCGGCCGACACCGACGGCGGGCCGACCGACGGCGGCAGCCGGCCGGCGGTGACCCTGGTCCGTCTCAGCGGGGAGATCTTCACCCCTCGATGCGCCACCTCCGGCTGCCATTCGGGAACCACGCGCGCCGGCGGGCTTTCTCTCCAGGCCGAGGATATCGCGACAGCGATCGTCGACGTGCCCAGCGAGGCCAAGCCGGACTTCAACCTCGTCGTACCGGGCGACCCGGTGAACTCCTACCTGCTGATGAAGATGCGCGGAGACGAGGGGATCGCCGGCGACCGCATGCCCCCGGCCAGGGCTCTCGACGCGGAGCAGATCGCCCTGGTCGAGGAATGGGTCGAGGACGGGGCCCCGCTCGAGTAGCCGAGGGTTACCCGGAGCGATCCGGGGCTGGTACGGCCGACTCACTGTTGCTGCGCTCAGCGTTGCCGGTGGCCCGGGAATACCTCCGAGCGACGGCCTGCCCCACATGGTTCGCGCGGCAGATGTCCACCTTCCCGCGCACCCCTGAACCCCGGAAAACGACCGCCGTCCTCTGGCGCGCGCCGGAATCCCCGGGGCTTCGGGCCGGCCCATCGGACTTCGAAACCCAACCCGCCGCACCCGCCGCGCCACCCGACACAGCCCAGGTCTGAAGAAGCGTCCTTCCCCCCGGGTCCGGGTGCCAGCCGCCCTTCGAGGTCACTCCCAGTCGTCGAAGGGGTTGTCCGCGGTTGCCAGCGGCAGCGACACCCGCGCGCCCGCCATGTGCGAGGCGTGGGCCATCATCGCCATCTCGAGATAGAGGCGCGCATTCCCCAACTGCACCAGCTCCCACTCCGGTTCCTTCCCCTCCAGCATGTCCATCATCGAGCGCGCCATGCGGCGGTGGGCCTTCACCCACTTCTCGGCGTCGGGCGGCGGCTCGGAGGGGACCACCTCCCAGCGGTCGTCGCCGAACAGCTTCGGGCTGACCTGCGGGTGGTAGTAGATGTCGGGCTGGTTGGACATCGGCCCGGGAAGCGACAGGGTTCCGGTGGTGCCGTGGATGTCGATGCGGTAGGGCATCTCCCCGGAATCGCCGCGGTACGACTCGAAGTCCGCGGCCACTCCCGAGGGGAACTGGTAGTAGGCCCTGATGCCGTCGCCGGCGACCAGGCCCATGCCCTCGGCGCCCGGCTCGAGGCCGGCCGGCACCGCGTCCCGCCCGCCTTCCGTCAGGTGGGCGTGGCACCACAGCGGCTCCCCGAACAGCTGCCAGAGGAAATCGAAGAAGTGGGGGTAGAGGTCGAGGAAGAGCTGGTCGCCGCCGTGGCTGCCGTTCATGCCGTGGACGCGGCACAGCCGCGGTTCGCCGATCTTCCCGCCGGCCCGGATCATCGGAATGGCGACGCGCTGGATCGGCGGGTGGCCGCGCCAGGGATGGGCGACGACGCACAGCACCCCCGCCTTTTCGCAGGCGGCGGCCATGCGGTCGACCTCGGCGGGAGAGGCGGCCACCGGCTTTTCGAGGTAGATGTTGCAGCCGGCCTCGGCGGCGTCGAGCACGAGCTGGCAGTGGTCGCCGATCTCGCGCGAGGCGAGGACGGCGATGTCCGGTTTTTCCGCGTCGAGCATCTCGCGGTAGTCGGCGTAGCCGGCGCCGGCGCCGGTCCTGGCCAGCGCCGCAGCCCGGCCCTCTTCGTCGGGGTCGGCGAGGGCGGCTATGTGCGCCCCCTCGACGCCGACGAACCCCATGTCGAGGCCGTGTCCGTAGTTGCCGCGGCCGGTGTGCCCGACGATTGCGATGCTGAAGGTTTTCGACATCTGCGCTATCCCCTTCCCTTGAAATCCGCCAGGGCAGCCAGCAGGGCCTTGATGTAGCCGACGGCGTACGCCAGCCCCTGGTGCGAAACCTGTCTGCTCGCCGGGTTCATGTTGTCGGCCCAGTCCCCCTCTAGGATCGGAATGTGGTCGGGGTTGACGCAGCCGTCGAACCCGACCCGGTCCAGTGCGAGCAGGATCCTGGACATGTTCATGTCGCCGTCGTCGAGGGCGGTCTCCTCGTACGCCCGGGCGGTGGCCAGCGACGCCCGGACGTTGCGGAAGTGCACGCTGAAGATGCGCCCCTTGCGACCGTAGTTCTCGATCTCGTCGAGCACCAGCGGCAGGCCGCCCGCCTCGGCGCGGGTGCCGCAGCAGTAGAGGTAGCCGACCTGTCTGCCGGGAAAGCTGTCGATGATGCGGTGGAAGCCGAGCCCGCCGAACGGGGTGTCGGGCATGGGGATGTCGCTGGGGTGCATGGCGAGCTTTATCCCGGTTTCGCCGGCGACCGGGACGAGCCGCCCGTAGATGCGGCAGAAGTGGTCCCACCAGTCGTCGAGGGCCTCCCTGCCGGGCGGTTCAGTGCTGGCCCCGTCCCAGACGTGCACCCTCCGGCTCCTCAGCTCCTGCTCCGACAGCTGGTGGGCGCGTCCTCCCAGGACCGTATCCCCGGCCCCGAGATAGCCGCCCCGGTGCACCGAGCGATAGTGGCGGAGCAGGTGGTTGAAGGTGTCCCCCTCGCAGCGCTGGCGGGCGATCGGAGCGCCGGCCTCGGCGAAGACGGCCAGCGCCGCGGCGCTGTTTTCCAGCTCGCGCCCGGCCCCGTCGCGGTCGAGGAAGAACGCCTCGGTCATGTCCGGCAGGGTTACCCGGTTCCAGTCCATGCCCCAGGACCGCAGCCGGCGGCGGATGCGGACCAGCTCGTCGAGATCGGGGTAGCCCTGGTCCTTCACCCCGGGAAACCAGTCTCCGCTGCCGAAATCGATGCAGTCCACCCCGAGCTGGCACATCTTGCTCAGATAGCTGTCGGAAAGCCCGGGGTCGTGTCCCACAGATACGCGCATTCTCTTCTCCCTTACAGCCAATGCTACGATATTCGGCAGCCCCGACAACCTTGTGTCCCGTCACCAGCCGCCACACGAACGATGATCACCCTCGCCGACCTCCAGGAAGCCGGAGACCGCATCCGGGGCGCGGTGCTGCGCACCCCGCTGGTCCCCCTCCGCGACACGCCGTCAGGGCCGCTGCACCTGAAGGCCGAGAACCTGCAGCCCGTGGGGGCCTTCAAGCTGCGCGGGGCGTACA
>JAPOZE010000672.1:8861-10141 GCA_026706225.1 Acidobacteriota bacterium | reverse complement strand
CCCGCTGGGGATTGGAATCGATCTGCATCAGGATCGGCTCGGTGCGCCGGGACGACGATCCCACCACTGACCCCAGGTTTCTGCGCACCTGGCTGAGCCACCGCGACCTGGTCCACCTGGTGGAGTGCTGTCTGAGGGCCAATGTCACCTATGGCGTCTATTACGGCATTTCCGACAACAAGGGAGCCTTCTGGGACCTTTCCAATGCCCGGGCCGAGCTGGGCTACGCCCCCCGGGACGACGCCTCGCGGCGCATGTCCGGATAGGTATGTCACGCCCTCTTGAGGGGGAGTTGGGGAAGCGTGCCGCAGACGACGGCTGATGCAGCAGGGAGGCGCCGGCCACCTTTATTCCCAATCAATGCGAGGAGGAGCCATGCAACCGAAAAACCGTCTTTGGGGCCGCCGCCGTTTCCTGTCGGGAGCTGCCTGGCTCTCGGCGTCCCCGTCTTTGCTGGCCGCCGCTGGGCTTGAACGGACAGCGGCCTTGCCTCCAGGAACGGAAGACAATGTCTACAGCCGCCTGGGAGTCCCCACCTACATCAACGCCCTGGGGACGGTCACACGGCTGGGGGGGACCATCATGCCGGCCGAGGTGGTCCGGGCCATGGACGAGGCCGGACAGCACTTCGTCCCCATGGCCGATCTCCACGAAAAAGTGGGCGAGCGCCTCGCCCGGCTGATTGGCGTGGAGGCCGCCACCGTCACCAGCGGGGCCGCCGGCGCCATCACCCAGGGAACCGCGGCTTGCGTCACCCGGGGAGATCCGGACAGGATGGCCCGACTGCCCGACACCAACGGCATGCCCAACCAGGTCATCATCCAGAAATCACACCGGGAAGCCTACGAAGCCCAGATCAAGCTGGTGGGCACGCGGCTCGTGGAAGTCGAAACCACCGCCCAGTTGGAAGCCGCCATCAATCCCGGTACCGCCATGCTCTTCTTTATCAACACCTTCAACCCCAAGGGCCGGATCGACCGGCAAACCTGGGCCGCCATGGGAAAGAAGCACGGGGTCCCCACTTTCAACGACGCCGCCGCCGACGTGCCCCCCAAGGGGCGGCTGTCCGAGTATGTCAGGATGGGATTCGACCTGGTGACCTTCAGCGGCGGCAAGGGCTTGCTGGGGCCCCAGAGTTCCGGCCTCCTGCTGGGCCGCAGGGACCTGGTGATGGCCGCCAGGCGGTGCGGGAGCCCCTGGGGCGGCATTGGGCGGGGCATGAAGGTCGGCAAGGAGGAGATGATCGGCCTGCTGGCGGCGGTGGAGCGCTATCTCAAGAT
>JAPOZE010000672.1:0-8361 GCA_026706225.1 Acidobacteriota bacterium | reverse complement strand
TCGCGGCCATTGCCGACCTCAAGCCGGAACGGGCTGTCCGGGCCCTGGGCCTCGGGGGCGTCCCTCGCGAGGAGGTTCAGGCAGCCAAAACGGCCGGCGAGATCGACCAGGCCATGGATCGGGATCGCCCGGCCGTGACCGCCGGAGCCGAAGAACTGCTCGGTAGCGGGGTGGACGTGGTGGTGGAAGCCACCGGCATTCCCGAGGTGGGCGCCGCCAACGGCTATCGGGCCATCCGGCAGAAGAAGCACCTGGTCATGGTGACGGTGGAAGCCGACATCCTGGTGGGGTCCCTGCTCAAAAGAATGGCCGATCGAGCCGGCGTTCTCTACAGCATGGCCTATGGAGACGAGCCCGCCCTGGCCGCCGAGCTCTGCGACTGGGCGCGGGCGCTGGGGTTCAAGCTGATCGCCTCCGGCAAGGGCACCCGATTCAAGCTGGCCTTCCGCAAGGCCAATCCCGACGACGTCCCCAGGATGTACGGCTTCAAGGGCAAGGACTACAACGCCAGCATGTTCTGTTCTTTCCTGGACGGCACCAAGCACTCCATCGAGATGGCGGCCCTCTCCAACGCCACCGGCCTGGTTCCCGACATTCGCGGGATGCACTTCCCCACGGCGGATCTGCGGGAGATCCCCGACAAGCTCTGCCGAAAGGAACTGGGCGGCGTTCTGGAGAAGGATGGGGTGGTGGAGGCCGTCAGCTCCATCTATCCCGACGACACCCCGGTGGAGCGCAGCCTGCGCGGAGGCCTCTATGCTGTGGTCGAAGGCCAGGACGACTTTCCCGTGGAGTCGATGGCCTCCTACGGAGAGATCACCGGCATGATCATCGGCGCCAGGAGCAAGCACGCCATGATCTACCGCCCCCAGCACTTCATCGGGCACGAAGTCCCCATCGGGATCGCCCGCATGATGATCCACCGGGAGCCGGTGGCCTCGGTGATCGGACAGATTTCCGACGTGGTGGCGGCAGCCAAGAAGCCCTTGAAGGCGGGAACCGTGCTGGACGGAGAGGGAGGCTATGCCACCTACGGAATGGTCGAACGGGCGGAGATTGTCCGGGAGGAGCGCCTGGTTCCCATCGGCCTGACCCACGGCGCCGAAGTGCTCGAGGACATCCCGGAAGACGGCATGATCACTTATGAAAACGTGAGGCTGGTGGATTCGGAGCTCCTAGAGCTCAGAAAGAAGCAGGATGAACTGACCGGATAGCGGACTGGCTGTTGTCCGTTCGGAAGGAGATGTCCTTCGTTGTGCCGGGTGGCCGCCCCGACCCGCTCCCGCTTCCGTTCATGGCCTGGAAGCCGCTTGAGGCCCCATTCCAAAAGGGCTATAGTTCTAGTTGTTGTCACTTCCGAGGGGTCGTGGCGAGATGCCACGGTCCGGTCAGCGGCTTCGCCCTGCAGCCGCACCGGGACCCGTTGCCTAGGAGTCCGTTGTGAACGTGAATACCCACACCTCCATCAGACCTCGCCGGCTGTGGCGGGGACCGGCGCTGCCGGCGATTTTTCTCCTGACGGCGATGGTCGGCTCCTCCCAGGCCCCGGCGACCGTTCCTGTCCCGCAGGAAGGCGAGCCGGCCCAGCAGGAACCCGCCGGCCAAGGCCCCCGATTCACCTACCGGGGCGAACAGGGATGCGCCGACGCCAGTGGGGTTCAGGGACTCAATCCCGACTTTCGGGGAGAGTGCGGCGACCTCCGCAAGGCGGACCTGTTCAAGACCGACCTGCAGGGCAGCAATCTCTCCGGCGCCAATCTGTCGGGCGCATCCTTGACCGACGTCAATCTCCAGGGAGCAAAACTGGTTGGAGCCAGACTCATCGAGGCCACCCTCACACGAACCGACCTGCGGGATGCCGACCTGACCGGCGCCGATCTGACCGGCGCCCACGTTTCGGGAGCCCAGTTTCAGGGAGCCAGGCTCAATCGAGCCAACCTGAGCGAGGCCGTCATCCGGAACACGGACCTGCGGGGCGTCGAGCTGGATCAGGCGCTGTTTGCACGGATGATCCTGTTCGGGGTCAATCTCAGCGGGGTCGACTTGAGCCAGAGGAATTGGGAAGGAGTGGAAGTCTCTTCCTCCGACCTCAGCCAGGCGGTACTCAGCGGACTCAACTTCCGAAACGGGTTTTCCGACAAGGTGGACTTCGTGCAGGCCGACCTCAGCCAGGCCGACTTCACCAAGGCCGAGGTGTATCGCGGCAACTTCATCGGCGCCAGTCTTCAGGAAGCCAAGCTCTCCCGGAGCCTGCTGACTCAAGCCAATCTCACCGGGGCCCAACTGGAGAAGGCCGATCTCAGCCAGGCCGACCTGACCCAGGCCGACCTGAGCGACGCCTCCCTGGCCCAGGCAAACCTGAATAGAGCCACCCTGGACGAGGCGCTGCTGACGGGAGCCGATCTGCAGAACGCCGACCTGTCGGGGGCTTCCCTGTCGGGGAGCGACCTCAAGGAGACCAACCTGAGGGGAGCCAACCTGACTGGAGTAGTGGTCGGAGATGAGGGCCGAGTCCTGGCGACCGGCAACCCCGACGCCCCCCTGCTGCGGCCCACCGAAGTGGCGGGGGCAAGCTGCGATCAGGCGACGCAACTGCCCGCAAAGCTGTTGTGCAAGAAGCAGGCCCTGGAATTCGTGGCCTCGGCCCGGGTGGTTAAGGTCTCCCGCAAACGCCCGCGGCGCGTCGCCGCCAAAGCGTCAGACCTGATGAAGCCGGGAACCAGGCCCACCAGCAAGAACTGGCCGCTGTTCCTGAAGACCGTTCGCGCCAAGACCTTTGACTATGAGCGTCAACTGCCTGAATTCGTCTGCAACCAGACCACCCGCCGCTACCGCCGGATCGGCCGGGGGGGATGGACGCAGGAGGATTTCCTGGCTCACGAGCTCTCCTATCACGACAGGCGCAAGCATTACAGGAATGTGGGGGCCAGCAAGGCGCCTCCCCAGACGGCGGGGGAGTTCGGTCCGGCCATCGCCGAGCTCTTCTCCCCTCAATCCCAGGCCACCCTGGAACTGGAACGCCTGGAGAAGATCAACGGCCGCGAAGTGGCGCGCCTCCGCTTCAGTGTTCCGTCCGAGCATTCCAAGCGAACTCTCCGCGTCAGTGAAAAGAAGTCTGTTACTTTCGGGTATGAGGGTCAATGCTGGATCGACCTCAAGGACTTCCAGGTGGTGCGGTTTCGCGCCAAGGACACCGAGATCCCCAAGGAGTCCCCCATCAAGGCCTACGAGCTCACCATCGACTACAAGAAGACTGGAGTCGGCAAGCGGTCCTACTACCTTCCGACCCGAATGCAGGAGACGGTGAGAACCAGCTTCATCGGAAACAGAAATCTTGACCTGATTGCTCCTGGGGCAGGCCCGGGATCCCCGACGCCCTCGAGAAATTTCGACAACATCTCCACCAGGTTCGTGACCCTCTTCGGCAAGTACCGGGATTTCACCCAGGGCGCGAAGGCCAATTGACCGGCTCCCCGGCCGGTGACGGCGGGGTTAATCCGACCGATCCGAAGCCGCTCCCCTGACTGGACATCCCTGCCGCAAGAATCCGCGTTGCACCGCCTCATCCCGCATTGCGATGGCCAAGGCTTCGATCACGGCCATCCGGCCAGACGTCCCTTTTGGTCGGTTGTCCTACCCAATTCGGACCACTTCGGGTGCCTGCACGCCTGACCGGGCGGCTGCCTTCCGGAAAAGCTCGACCATCGTAGGGTGGCAGGTAAAGACCAGAACCTGGTTGGCTTGGGACAACTCCACGAAGGCTCGGGCGGCCCGCAGTCCCCGTTCGGGATCGAAGTTCACCAACGCCTCGTCCACGATCACCGGCAGCGGTTCCGACCGCTGGCCCAACTCCCGGATAAGGCCGAACCTGAGCGACAGGAACAACTGCTCCCGCGTGCCCCGGCTGAGCTGGTGGGGCTGTTTGGAGACGCCCGAGGAATCGGTTACGTGTATCTCCGAACTACCAAGCGGGGAGAACACCGTCCGGTACCGCCCGCCGGTGATGTCCTTGAAAAACGATTGGGCGTGGCGGACAACGCCCGGCTGCCGCTCCTTCTCGAACTTGCCCTGCGCATCCTTGATCAGGTTCTCGGCAATGGTTCGAACTGCCCACTCCCGCGCGTGGCCGCGGACCTCCTCCAACAGCCTCTGGCGATCCGCCCGCAGCTTCGACGATTCCTCCTCGCCGGTCAGATTCTCGAGTTCTTTTTGGATCGATCCCTGCCTGTTGGAGAACTCCCTTATCTCTGCGTTGGCGCTGTCAATTTCTTTCTTGGCCGAACTCGCCTGATCTCGGATCGCCTGAATTTCCGTGTCGCCGAGTTGCTTCTTCAGGACTTCGAGCGGGTCGCCGGGGCCGCTGAGTCGCTGCAACCGTCCCAGTGCACCCCGTCGCTCGTCTTCCAGTTCCGTTCGCCGACGCACGATCTCTGCCCGCTTGCGAAAGTCCTCGGCGTCGGCGGCCCCGCCGGACTGGAGCAGGCGCTTCATCTCCTGCTCCGCATTCCGAAGATCGCTCTCTCTCGCCTTCAATTGATCCTCTGCCTTCCTGAAAGCGGCCTCTGCGTCCATCCGATCTCCAACTCTCTGCTCGACGGCGGCATGCATCTCGATCAGCTTGTCGGCAGCCCCGGCCACCCGACCCGGCTCCGTCCTGTCCAAGGGAATCTCGAAGGCCGCCGCCAGAGGCGTGGCGATGGCGACGTAATTGTCGATATCCCGCTGAATCGCGTCGATGCGCTGGCGCCAGCGTCGCACATTGAGAAGCTGAGTCAGTCCGAGTTCCAACTTGCTCCGAAGCTCGACCACGGTCTCTGGAAGGAAGTCGTCCCGCAGGCCGCGCGCTTGGAGCCACTCCCGCCATTGGCCCTGAACGGACGCGAGTGAGCGCTCAGCCTCTTCGACCGCTTTGCGGGACTTCTCCACCCTGCTCTGCCGCTGCCGGGTCAAGTCTTTCGCGCGGTCGAGTTCTCTGGAGACACGGGCGATTTCCGTGTCAGTACCGATAGAGGTCTGGCTGGACAGGAGCAAGTATACGGAGACACCTGCGAGCGCGAGGCCGGCGGCAACACCCAAGAAGAGTGCAGGCCCCCCAAGTACCACGCCCACGGCCAATAGCGCGAGGCCGGCGGCAAGGCAGATGGCTGGTGCCACCTTACTGCCGTTCTTGCGACTGACCGGCTTGACGGCAGCCTCCAACTCCCCTTCGAGCTTGCCCTCCGCCTCAAGAGCTTCCTCCCACAGAGTCTTTTTCTGAATGCGATCGGACTTGCACTGATCGAGTTCCTCGCGCGCCTCCCTCAGGCGCTCCCCATATTGTGAGATATCCTCGCGGACGGCCAGGGAAAGGTCGAAGTGCTCCAGGCGGGCTTGGTCCCAGTCAGGCCCCAGATCCTTCAGGGTCGCGGCCAGGGCGTTCTCGTGATCTTCGAATTCGTCCTTGCGCTTGGGCAGGTCGCGGTCGGAGTTGCCGAAGGAGGTGCGATCCTGTTCCAGTTTTCGGATGTCAGGTGAATAGCTGAGGATAGCCTCATGCTCCACCACCGCCTCCGCCTTGGCTTTGGCTTCCCCAACCGCCTCCTTTGCGGCGTCGTATTCCTCCTGCCTGGTCCTGACCCGCTCTTGCAGTGTTTCCAGGCGGCCGATGCCGTTGACGGGAAAATCGTCAATGGCCGGCAACTCGGCCAGTTGCCCCTCAAACTGGTTGAGGTCGTTCCAGTCGTCCCAGGCACTCTCCAACTGCTTCTGGTGACCGAGTCCCGACTGATGCTCCTGGCGGAGTCCGCTCAGTCGCTCGAGCTCCCCGTCGACCTCCTTGAGTTGGGAGGTGAGGCTGGAGTACGCCTCAGCGTTGTTGGCAACTTCCGCAAGCTTGGAGTCGATCTTGCCGAGTTCGTTGCCCGCCAGGATGATCTTGTGTTTTTGGCCACCCTTGAGAAACAGGGACTGCTTCTCGGAATCAAGCGCCTTCATTGCCGCGGGCAGCTTTGTCGCACCCATGCCGGCGCTGTAGAGTTGGCTGTTGACGTTGTCGTCGCTCAGCAGTTTGTCGCTGTGGAGGTCATCGAGGGTGAAGGTGAAGACGTTCTGAAAGACCTCCCTGGAGTGGTGGCCCAGCAGACGTGACAATTCGCCCTTGGGGAGCGGGCTGCCCGATGCGGCGGTCAGTGCGACCGGCCCGCCGCCCGTCCCCTGGAATCGCTGGACGGTTACGGTCTTGCCGGCGTCATCCCCGAAGGTGACGATGCCCCCGTGTCGGCCCCCGGCAAGCGGCCGGTAAGGATTGCTGCTGCTGCGGCCATCGGGGAATCCAAAAAACACCCTGCGAATAAACTCCAGCAGGGTGCTCTTTCCCGCCTCGTTGGGACCAAGAAAGACGGTTACGGGCCGCTGGAATGGGCCCAATGCCCGGTCGGAAAACCGCCCGAAGCCGTCGATGCGCAGGCTCAAGATCTTCATCGGTCGTCGTCCTCGGCAAGCAGCTCCACGGCCATGGCTTCAGCGTCTTCGACCAGCGCGGCAATCTCCTCCTCGTCCAGGGCCGAATCGGGCAAATACCGGCGAAAACGGTGATGCTGGTAGAGATCGGAAAGCCAGGGGGCAAACCGAGTCAGGAGTTGCGGATCGGTCTTCGCCCGGTCCGCCGTCCGCAGCACCTCCGCCAGAAAATCCGAGCCCCTCAGCCTCGCTTCGCGGTCGAACGGAGATGCGCTCTCGTCTTCGATTCGTTCGCACCAGGCGAACGGCGACCCTTCGGCCCATTCCCGATTAATCTCCTCGACCAGGTCCTCAATCATGTTCGACCTGCGGAGCGTTCGGTTCAACTCACCGCGTCCGGTGAGGGTGATATGAACGACGACCGACTTGCCGTCGGCGTCGTCTCTCAGGACTTGCATTCCCTTGTGTAATGCGTCCAGCAAATCCTGCTCGGTCTCGAACGCGCCGATGTCCGAATCAAGCCGCACCCAGCGGACGGTGTCCATGGGCCGGAAGTCGAGACCGACGTTCCCCCCGTCGTCCACTTCCACCAGGTATACGCCCCGGGGCCCTGACTCGTTCGGATGCCTCCCCTGGGGGTTCCCGGTATAGACGACCGCGGGCTCCCGCTCACTTAGAACCTGGCGGGTGTGCACGTGGCCGAGCGCCCAGTAATCGACGCCTGATTGTGCCAAATCGTCCAGCGAGCAGGGGGCGTATGCCGCATGGTTGGGGTCATTGCTGACGTTGGCGTGCAACAGACCAATGGAGAACGGGCTGGGTTCGACCTTGCCGAGGCGGCTGGCCAGGTTCTCAGTGACATCGCGCTTCGGGTAGCTGATGCCGTGTATGATTGCGCGGTTCGGATCCTCGAACACGGGCACGGCTTCCCAGTCGAGACCGAAGCGGATACAGCCTGGCGGATAATCCAGCCGCGCCTGCCAGCCGTCCAAGGGGTCGTGATTGCCGTGGCAGACGAAGGAGCGAACGCCTTGAGCGTCCAACTTGTTCAGACCCTCGACGAACTTGAGTTGGGCTCGAAGGCTACGGTCGGCCCCGTCGTACACGTCCCCTGCGACCAGCAGAGCGTCCACCTCTTCGGAAATGCACAGGTTGATGATGTTCTCGTAGGCGTCAAAGGTCGCATTGACCAAAGCGCTGGCCACGTTTTCGGGCGCGGCGGCCTTCAAGCCGGTGAAGGGACTGTCCAGGTGCAGGTCGGCGGCATGTACGAAGCGAATCCGCATCGTTTTTCTCCATATATCCGAGTCAGAACAGGCGCGCCAGTATAGCAAATGTCCTTTAGTTGCATCGCTCGACTACGGACACCTAAGATAGAACCCAGGGAGGCCGGAACCCATGAAAACCCGGTCTTGCTCGAAGGCCTCCTCAGGGCAATGCCTTGCGCAGTCCGGCCGTTCATGCCGCCATGGCAGCGACGGCCTCACGGAATGGCACTTCAACATCGCCGGCCCGAGCGCAAACCGGTTCAGCTTCGACACGCCATGGATGAATTGAAAGGAAGGGTGGCCATCGTCACCGGGGCCGCCTCCGGTATCGGCCGCAGTGTGGCCGAACTCTTCGTGCGCGAAGGGGCGGCCGGCTTGACGCTGGCCGACATCCAGGCGTCCCTCCTGCAGACTGTGGCTTCGGGTCTGCGGAACGACTGCGGCTGCGACCTGCTGGTTTCGGAGACCGACGTTTCCGAGCCGGACCAGGTGGACCGCATGGTTCAGGCGACCGCGGAACGGTTCGGCCGGATCGACATCCTGGTCAACAATGCCGGCATCTGCCCCATGGTCCCCTGGGACCGGACCACCCTGGAAAGTTGGAACCGAATGCTCTCGGTCAACCTGACCAGCGCCTTCCTCTGCAGCAAGGCGG
>JAPOZE010000135.1:9904-10170 GCA_026706225.1 Acidobacteriota bacterium | reverse complement strand
CGGAAGCGGGCAACGTATCGGACCATTTCCTGGCAGAAGGGCAGGAAAACCGACTTCAATGGGAGTTGGTTCCAGCTTCGATCCAGGGATGAAGTGAACAGCAGAACCCGGCCCTTGCCGGGTTGTCGCTCCAGCAGCAAGGGACTCCCGTCCTGAAGGGCGGCCAGCACCCGGCTGTCCGCCAGGGGTTCCGCCAGGTAGAAGTCGGTGTAGGCGGTGGCCATGAAGTAGGCGAAGTGGACTTCTTCAAAAGGGTTGAAGATCGG
>JAPOZE010000135.1:0-9894 GCA_026706225.1 Acidobacteriota bacterium | reverse complement strand
GGTCGAAGATCGGATGGCGCTTCTGCATGAGCCCGACGCTCTGGTCTCCGCCTCGGCCGGCGGCCCGGTACCGCTTCAGCAGGGTGGCCGGCAGGATCTCCTCCAGGTCTCCCAGGCTTTCGGTGCGGGTTCGGGGGCCCGGAATCAGCACCAGCCCTCCCCCCGACTTGACAAACCGGATCAGCGCGGAAGCCGTCTCCGCGGGAACCCGGCCGTAGTTGTTCAGAATCACCGCCGCGTAGGAAGACAGCTTGGACAAGGGAATCCGTCCCCGTTCGGCCACCGTCACCTGCCGGGAGGAATCGGGCCTGGCCGTCAATGCCCGGTGCAGGTAGTAGTGGTCCCGGCGGTCGGCCCCCAATAGCAGGGTCTTCAGCCGTGGGGGAGGGGAGAGAGAACTGTAGGCGAAGTTGTCTTCGGGCAGAGCATCCTCGAACCGGAGGTGAAGTCTGGCAGCGGTCTGGCCGCGGGGAACGGCTACCGATTCGAACCGGACCGGTTGGTTATCGTTGGCTTTCAGGTGGACCGTTCGGCTCCGGGCCGGCTGCCCGTTGATTTCCAGGGCCAGGGCCAGGTCCAGCGCCTCCCGGAGGTGGCGGGATCGAACTTCGGCGGCGATGGTTACCCGGGAAGAGGAACGATCTTCGGGTTCGATCGTCACCCGGCCGATCGAGACATTGGGTCCGGGAACCTGCGCCACCGGGTAGGCGTGAAGCTCAACACTCTCATCGATGGAGACGTTGGGCGATCCCGGTTGCCAACCCGATTCCTGAAAATCGCTGATCCAATGGATCTCCGGAGATCCTTGCGGAGTCCCGGCCAGGATTTGGTCTGCCAGCCGCAGCGCCGGACCATAGTCGGTTGCGGAAAAACCGGGCTCGAGGGCGTCGATGAGCTTGCTGACCTCCCTGGGATTGGCCTCCGGCCGGTTGAGGAGGCGCGTGGAATCCGAAAACACGACCGTCCGGACCCGGTCTCCGGGAGCCATGCCCTGCAGAATTGTTCGGGCTTGAGCCTGAGCCCGCTCGAACCGATCCCCGAAGCGCATGCTGAAGGAGTCATCCAGCAGAAGGATCAGGGAACGGCCGCCAGAGCCGGAAAGACCGACGGCGTCGGGGTCGGTGAGCAGAGGCCGGGCGATAGCCAGCACCAGCAGCAGGAGGGCAGCCATGCGCAGAAGCAGCAGCAGGGGATGTCGCAGCCGCTGCTTCCGCAGGGAGGCCCTGGGTGTGCGGCGGACAAACATCAAGGAGCTGAAGAGAACCCGGCGTGAGGTCTCCCTCCTCACCAGGTGGACCAGGATCGGAGCGATGAGGGCGAGGCTGCCGATGAGGAACAGGGGATTGAGGAATTGCATGGCGCGCAGCGGGAACGATGGGGCCCCTCGGCCCTACCTCGACTTTTGCCTGGTGGACAGGTAGCGGTAGAGGGCCAGGTCCAGGGGCCGGGAGGTTTCCATAACCAGAAAGTCAACTCCCAAGGCGCCGCAGAGGTTCCTGATCTCCTGCTGATGGCTCTCGAGTCCCGCCAGGTAGTCGGCTCGAGCCAGTGTCGGATCCATGACCAGTTTGCGGCGGGTCTCCATGTCCACCATATAGACGGAATCGGAAAAATCGAACCGCTTCTCCTGGGGATCCAGAACCTGAATGACGATCACGTCGTTGCCCTGGAAGCGAAATTGACGAATGCTTTCCACGACCTCGCCGGTCGGAGCATACAGATCGGAAACCAGGACCACGATGCCTCGCCTGCGGAGGGTCTCCGCCAGTGCCTGCAGCGGTTTCCCGAAGGCGGTCCCGGCATCAGCCTTTGCCTTGTCTATCAGGTGCAACAGGCTTGACAGGTGCTCCCTCCGGCAGCGGGGGGGCAGTTGGTCCACCGGGCCGGCGGCGAAAGTGGTCAACCCCACTCTGTCCCGTTGGCGCTGGGCGAAAAAGGCCAGGCTGGCCGTGAGATAGCGGGGGTATTCCAGCTTGGTGAGGGAACCCGAGCGATAGGCCATGGAGCCCGAGATGTCCAGCAGCAGGTAGACGTTGGTGCTGGTCTCACCCTCATATTGCTTGACGTAGTGTCGGTCGGATCGGGCATACACCTTCCAGTCGATCTGGCGAATGTCGTCTCCCTCGATATATTGACGATACTGGGCGAAATCCACGCTGAAACCCAGGTAGGGAGATCGATGCAGGCCGGAGATGAATCCCTCCACGACCGTTCGCGCCACCAGCTCCAGGGTGCTGATTCTGGCCAGGACGGCCGGGTCCAGGAAACGCAGCGGGGTGTGTTGGGAGACCGTCCCAGCCTGGGGAGTCATTGGACTGCCTCCCTTGCGGGTGCCAACGCCGGTCTACAAGCCCGAGGCCGGCGCCGGCACGGCTTCGATCAGCTTGCCAATGACCGCGTCGGAATCCACCTGTTCCGATTCGGCGTGAAAGTTGGTGAGGATGCGGTGGCGGAGGACGGGAGGCGCCAGGTCACGGATGTCGTCCACCGACACGTTGTAGCGGCCCTGCAGCACGGCCCTGGCCTTGCCGCCCAGGATCAGGAATTGAGAGGCGCGCAAGCTGGCGCCGTAGTTGACCCAGGACTTGATGAAGTCGGGAGCGCTGGGATCACTGGGACGGGAGGCACGGACCAGTTGAACCGCGTAGCGGGCCACCGAATCGGCCACGGGAATGCGGCGGACCACCCGCTGGAATTCCACGATGTCCGCTCCTCCGATCAGGGGCCGGTAGCGAATGTCGCGCAGGGAAGTGGTGTCCTTCACCACCTGGATCTCTTCCGACTCCGAGAGATAGTCGATCAGAATGTTGAACATGAAACGGTCGACCTGGGCCTCGGGCAGGGGATAGGTGCCTTCCAGCTCGATGGGGTTCTGGGTGGCAAGCACATAGAAGGGAGGCTGGAGGTCATAGGTGACGCCCTGAACCGTCACGCTGTATTCCTGCATGGCCTCCAGCAGGGCCGACTGGGTCTTGGGAGGGGTGCGATTGATCTCGTCCGCCAGAATGATGTTGGCAAAGATCGGACCCTTGACGAATACCAGGGTTCGCCGTCCCGTGGTGTGATCCTCCTCGATGATGTCGGTGCCGGTGATGTCGGCCGGCATCAGATCGGGTGTGAACTGGATCCGTTTGAACTTCAGGTCCAGGACCTTGGCGATGGTCTTGATCAGCAGGGTCTTGGCCAGGCCCGGAACACCGGTGATGATCGAATGCCCTCCCACGAACAGGGAAACCAGGACCTGATCCACCACGCTGTCCTGTCCGACGATCTCCTTGCGAATCTCCCGCAGGATCTCCCCGTGGGCCCGGCGCATCCTTTCCAGCAATTCCACCTCGGAAGAAACCGGTGGAGCTTCCCCGGGTGTGACGAGGGTTGCTTCCTGTGCAGATTCAGGGTTGATGGACATGGAGCTGATCGTGTCGCCCGCGGGATTCCACGTTCGAGTGCCCGGGGACCGCCGGGGGCAGGCACGCGGGCTGTGGTCCGGCAGCCGGTCGACTCGCCCGAGGCGAATGACCCGGAGAATTCGGGCGCCTATTCCACCAGGGTCAACAGCAGTTCCTGAGCCGGCTCGAATCCGGGGGCGATTTCCAGGGAGGAGAGAACCTCGGTCTTGGCCTCGACCCGCCGGCCGAGGCGAAGCAAGGCCCGGGCAAGTTGGTAGTGAGCAGCCGCCTTGTCCGGGGGCTGAAGCGCCAGCAGGGCCCGATACTCTCGCACCGCCATGGCCGCTTTTCCTTCCCCCATGAAGAGATCACCCAGCTCTTGGTGGGTTTCCCGGTCGAAGGGGTAGACCTGGATCGCCCGTTCCAGGACCGCTGCAGCTTCCTGAGACCTTCCTTCCTCCTCCAGCCAGGTGGCCAGGGTCGTCAGCGACTCCAGATCGGCGCCATGGATGTCGGTGAGCTGCCGGAGTTCATCGATGGCTGCCTCGTTCCGGCCGCGTTGCCGGTAAATCCGGCTGAGTTGGCGGTAAGGGCTGTCCGGACCCGCATAGGCGGGAAACACCGACTTGGCGCGGCTCAGCAAGGGAATGGCTGCGTCCTCTTCTCCGCGCTCTCGATAATATCCCGCCATTTTGAGGTTGGCAAAAAAATTGTGGGGCTGCTCGGCCAGCAGCGCTTCCAACCGCTCGGGAGAATTCATCAGCTCCTTCTGCCCCAGGAGCTGGAAGTCCACGTGCTCCAGGGCCCCTCCCAGGATCGACTCCAGGTAGTCCTGAAACCGGCGATCGAATTCCTCGGGAGACAGATCCAGCACCTGCCGGAGCACATCCTCCAGGGAGGCTTTCCGCCCGAAGCTCTCCAGCATGGCCAGGATTCTGGAAAAGCCGAAGCGCGCCTCGATGAACTCGCAGGCCATGCCGGCCTGGAAGTAGGCGAGGGCAACCTGCCCGGGGAACCGGGGCCGCAGAAAGCCGCCGTTGAGTTCGCGGATGGGCAACAGCTTCCCCTGCTGAACGAACTTCAGAGTCTGCAGGTTGAGGCGGTCGCCCCAACCGGGCATGGCCCGGTGTTCCTCCATGACCGAGATGCCTTCGCTGAACCAGCGGGGGACGTGATGGTCGGTCATGCCCAGCGTGATCACGTGGGCGAATTCGTGCCACAAGGTGCTGGCCCAGTTGAACTGTCCTCGAGGGCGCGCCTTTGGAGAGTCCATCACGATACCGGGACCGAAGCAGACCCCCAGGGCCCCCAGACCGGGAACTCCCAGGGCGCGTACGGCGAAATCCTCGTGGTTGGGATACATCTCGAAGTAGATCGGCCCGGCGGGGCTGAATCCATACCTGGCCGAGAGCGCCGCGTAGGCTTTCTCCAGCATCGGAGGAACGTAGTGGCCCAGCAGGGCCGCTTCTTCCCGGTGCAGCTTGAGACTGAAGTGGGGCGTGGTCAGCGTCTCGAAGTTCACGAAGCTGTCCAGGAGGCGCAGGGTGTTGACGGTCCAGAGGTTGAAGGGATCGACCTGATAGGCCCTTTCCAGGATCTCCTTGGCCTCGGACTCGCGTCCGATCCTCAGCAGATTGACCCCCAGGTCGGCGTAGGCGCTGAAGAGATTGGGATTCAACCGGATGGCCTGCCGAAAGAAGTCCACCGCCTGGCGGTAGAGCCGCTGGGTCACGCAATAGCGGGCCAGATGCCGGTAGAGGTTCCCGTATCGGGGATTGAGTTCCAGCAGGGACTGCAGGGCGTCGTCCAGGGCTTGCTCTTCACCTCGGGCGTAGTGCAGCACAGCCTGGAGGGAAAGGGCCTTCAGGGAACGGGGATTGGTCTCCAGGCACAGGCGGATTCTCTTCTCGGCTGCCTCGAAATCCTCCCGGTCGATGGCAATCTCGGCCAGCGCCGCCTGGGCCGGCTCCAGGTTGGGATTGACTTTCAGGGCCTTCGTCAGCAGGGCCTCCGCCTGCTCGGAGGAGCCTCGGGTGAGGGTGAGCGCCATGCCCAGCAGGGCTTCCGGAAGATTGGGATTGATCTTGAGCACGGCCTTGAAGCTGGTCGAGGCGTTGGCCGGATCGTACTTCTCCAGGAAGAGATTCCCCCAGGCAATCTGGGTGTCCAGGTCGTCGGGATCGGCCTGGGTGGCCCTGCGAAAGTAGCGGTTGGACTCTCGATACTGTCGCAATTGCTGCAGGGCGATTGCAGCCAGGCCGAGATCTTTCCCATCCTGAGCCTCGATTCTGGAGTAGAGTTCGAGCAGAAGGCGGCGGCTTTGCGGAGAGTGTCCCTGCTCCTCGAGGATTCGGGCCAGCTTCAGTTCGGCCCGGTTGCGGCAATTGGCATAGCGCCTGGCCTCTTGCAGGGACTGGCGGGCCAGTCGAAGCTCTCCCCGTCGCCAGTAGGCCTCCCCCAGCAACAACTGCAACTCGCAGGAATCGGAGCGATCCTTCAGGAAACGGAGAGCCTGTTCTTCCACCGACCGGTAGCGGCCGGTGGCCAGCAGCGTCTTCAGAAGGCCCAGGCGGGCCCGCAGCGAAGCCGGGGGCGCCGGCTCCGCCGACTCGCGGTAGAGAAGCAAGGCTCTCTGGTAGTCGCCGCTCAGGAAGGATCGGTCGGCTTCTTCCAGATTCGAAGTGAGACCCGGGAGCGGCGCCGGCAGCCAGAGGAAGGAAGCCAGCGCCAGGGTCGGGAGCAGGGCGCCGGCGCTCGCCTTGGCCGATGGCCGGATGCAGGGTGAGGAGGGTATGGCTGGCAATGTCTGAGCGGTTTTCAGAATTCGGAATCGGGCATTCACCACAAAAGCACCAGAGGCAACGGAAACCCCAAGAGGCACAAGAGTCACAAAACGAGTTTCTTGATTTCGAGTCTTGCTGGTCGAATGGTTCTTTTTGTGCCGCTTGCGGCCACAGCCCGGTCAGCGTTCGGTTTGCTCCCGGATGGCTCGTGCGGTGCGGGCCAGTTCGACCAGCAGGGTCTCCAGTTGTTCCTGGTACCGATCCGAGGCGAGCGCCGCCTTGCGGGTCCTGAGTTCCCGCAAGGAGGACTCCAGTTCGAGTTTCTTTGTCCGCAGGGCCTCGAGCTCAGCCAGGGCTGGGCCGGACCCGGCTGGAGCAGCGGCCTCGATCGGCTTCGCAAGAGTGACTTGGCCGGCCAACAAACCCTCACCGCTTCCGGCGTCGGGCAGGGCCGAACCGACGCCATCCCCGTTGTCATCCAGGCGGGCGTGTTCGGTCGCCAGCCGGTTTTTCTCCGCGTACCACTCCTCCACCTTGCGATGGGTAAAGCGATAGGCCTCCAGCAGAGAGACCTGCCCGCTCTTGTCGCTGTCGGCCTCCGGGTCGTGGAGGGACTCCACAAAATACCGGGCGAAGACGGTCTCGTTCCCCTCGTGCCCGTTCTTGGTGGCGGTGAGGATGACGCGGTTCCTGCGGCTCAGCCTGGGGATGAGGGCTCCGCTGGCCGGCGTGGTGCACACCAGCACGATGCGCTGAGCCGGGAACCGGTCCAGGATGGCGCTCAGTTCCGCACCGGTCAGATCCGGTCCTCTCAGATTGTAGCGGTAGTCGCTGCCGTCGAAGTTCCCGTGTCCCAGCAGCAGAAGAAACAGCAGGTCGTCGGGTCGAACCCTGGATTCCAGCTCGCCGACCACCTGCATCAACGCCGATTTCACTGCCCGAGCCGTGACCAGGGAAGGGTCCCGCTTGGGGTTCTCGGCCAGAAAGAAGAGGTTCTCCCCGGGCAATTGCAGGGGGCCCTTGAGGGTTGCCACCAGCTTGGAGGACCACTCCCAGAAGCGGTCGGCATACTCGCCGCCGCCCGAAGCGCCGCTGACCACCACGGCATAGCGGGAAGGCCGCTGCTCTGCCAGGGTCCACCCCGGGCAGGCGATGGCGAGCGACAGCAGCAGGATCGCCAGCCTCACTAGAATCATCAAACCCATCCCCATCGTTTGCGGAGGAACCACTCTGAGCACAGCAGCGCCCCCAAAAGCATGAAAAGAAAGGGCATGTCCCACAGAGGCAGCACCTGGAGCACCGTGTTGGGGCTGTCCGCATAGGTGATCTCCTCCGGCAGCCTGGCGGCGTCCTCCAGGGTGTAGTGGCGCCCGCCGGTCTCCCGCGCGATCCGCCGGAGGAGGCTGGGGTTGGCCCCGGCGTCGAAAAACTCGCGATGAGTCCGGGTGACCAGAAAAAAGGCCTCGGCCGATTCCGATTCCAGCCCCTCCCGGGACGCCTTGACTCTGACCTGGTGGATGCCTCTTTCGCCGGGCTGAAACCGACCCGCGTAGTCGCTGCCGTTCCGGCTCAGGGGCAGGCGGCCGATCGTGGCTCCGGGCGAAGCGATGGTGGCTTCCACGTCCCGATCTCCGGCCGGATTGAAGAAAGCATCCTTGAGGGCAACCTCGATCCCTACCGCATCCTCATCCTCATAGATTTCCCGATCGAATGTCACCTGCAGGGGATCGGAGGAGGAGGCCACCAGCCATCGCAGGAGTTGACGCCAGAAGGTGGCGTGGGTCTGATCGGTGTGCGCCAGTTCCATCTGCCAGTGCCAGGAGGCTGCCGCCATGAAGGCGATGGCTCGCCCACTGCCGAAGCGATGGGCGGCCAGCAGGATGGCGCGGCGGTCTCCGCCTCCCCCGCGGGCCAGTACCGCTGCTCCCGGCTTGGCGCGCGAGATCCGGTTGTAGGCGGAGATCGGCGGCAGGTTGCGCCAGCGCCGGAGGTTGGCTGCAGGATCGGAAACCAGTTGAAGGGCAGGATGCTGTCTGCCATAGGCCGTCAGATCGAAGCTCAACCAATCGGTGACGTAAGAGCTATCCGGGTCCCGGTCACCCAGATGCACCGGCAACATTTCGGCGATGTCCGTGTCCGCGTATCCTCCGGCATCGAAGGAACTGCGCCCACCCAACATCATGAATCCGCCGCCCCGCTCACCCACGAAATCCACGATCATCTCCTGCTGGGACGGGGTGAAGAAGCCGGCTTCGATACTGCCCAGGATCAGTCCCTTGTAGGAATACAGTTGGTCCGGGGTCTGGGGAAAGCCCGCAGCCAGTGGGTCCTCGCCTTCGAGTCCCTGGTGGTAGAACTTGTTGTCCGAGGTTCGGAGGAGCGTCACCAGTTGGAGGTTGGGGTCTTCTTGGAGGGCTCGTCGGATGAACTTGAATTCCCAGCGCGGCGTTCCTTCCAGGTAGAGGATCCTGGGGCGGGAATCCTCCACGTGGAGCAACAGGTCCCGGCGGTTGTTGCGCTCGATGGCTTCTCCGGGCTGGGGCGCCACCGAGACCGTGTAGTGCTTCAGTCCCGACCCTTCCGGCTTCAGGCTCAACTCGACGATCTGGCTGGTATCGGACCCGCTCAGCGTAACCGGTTGGGAGGCGACGAGCGTCCCGGACTCCCGGATCTCCACCGAGACTCTCCGTCCGGGATAGCCGACACTGGTCAAGGATACCACCCCTCGGGTGGAGGATCCCGGTAGGATTCGCGGGGCGAAGGTGACTTGCGACACCTGGATGTCCTTGCCGAGGCTGTCCTGGCCAACCGCCACCGTATGGACGGGAATCCGTTCCCGCCGGAAGGTTTCCAGAACCTGCGGCAGTTGCCGGGAAAGATTGTCGGCGCCGTCACTGAGCAGGACCACGCCGGCCAGGGGCTGGCCCTCTCCCCGGTGCTTCCTCACCGCGGCAAGAGCAGCCTCGAGACTGGTGCCGGTGCCTTCGGGAGGAAGATTGGAGCCCGGCCGGATTTCCCGAATATCCCGGTCGAAACGGAGCACCTGGAGCTGGAAGCGTTCCTCCAGGTCGGCCAGCACGCTTCCCGCCCCCGGATCGAGCCACCCGAGCGCTGCCTCCCAGCGGCTCCGACCCGAGTCGTGCGGGAGCCTCATGCTCTGGGAGCCGTCGATGAGAAGGGCGATTCTGCTTTTCCTGGGCAGATGGGTGGAGACCTGGAGGGAGGGGCGAAACAGCAACGCCAGCAGCAGGATCAACGAGAGCGCCCTCAGGACGATCAGCAGTTGCCGCCTCCTTCGGGTCCGGTTCCCCGACGACCGGCGACGGTAAACCCAGAAAGCCGCGGCGGCGGCCAGGGCCAGCGCCGGCAGGAGCCACCAGGCGGAAACAGGGCTGTCGAAGGTGAGTTCACCTTCGCGGAAGAGGAAGAACCGGTATTTGAAGAGAGACTCGAACAACCTGTCCATTGAGGTGGCGCCAATGACTCCGTGATTGCATCGGGTTGGCCCGAACGCTTGGTGAGAAACCCGGGCTAATGGGTCATCGAGTAAATGATGTAGTTGATGCCGAGCCGGTAGGCGGCCGAAGAGTACTTCTCGGGATAGAAGGGGACGTCGGCCCACTCCCAGGCATCCCCCAGGTCCGAGTTGAAGTTGACCACGACCTTGAGTTGTCCGTTTTCATCGAAGACACCGCGGAAATGGGGGTTGTAACCGTCCTTTT
>JAPOZE010000542.1:5025-10199 GCA_026706225.1 Acidobacteriota bacterium | reverse complement strand
CGATCCCCTCCAGACAGGCGGCGCCGTAGCCGCGGTCGGGTTGGAAAACAACCCGGGCGCCGGCCTCCCGCGCCTTTATGGCGGTCCGATCGGTGCTGCCGTTGTCGACCACGATGATCTCGGAAACCAGGGCCCGGGGAATGTCTTCAATGACTCGGGCGATCCCCAGCTCCTCGTTGTAGGCGGGAATGATGGCGGCGGCTGGAGGGGTTGGCATGACAGCGGCTCTGACGGTCCGCGGAGGATCGCATTATACGCAATCCCGGCCGGCCCTGAAATGTGGTATAAACACGCGACTCCGAGCAGGGTCGGGCTTGTTTGAAACACTCGTGTTTCGCCCTGTACTGGCCGGCCCGTAGTTCGGGACGGCGGCGCGGGCAAGTGACAAGTGGATAGTGGCTGGTGATTAGTGGATAGTTGTTTGACCGAAACGTTACGCATCTTGTCGGTCTCGGCGCGGTTGTTCAAAGAGTGCCTCCAGTGAACAAGACGCTTGCTTCTAAGACCGACACTGACCACTGACCACTGGCCACTGACCACTAATCACTCGTTTTTTAGCACTCCAGTCCCACCCTGTACCAGTTGCCCCGTCGCCTGGGACGGGGCCTGACTAATCGGCGTCCGACTCCTGCACCTGAAAGGGAACCATCCATGGAAGCGGTGCTCGCCCTGGAAGACGGCCTGGTTTTTGAAGGCAAGTCCATTGGCGCCAGCGGCGAGACGTTCGGCGAAGTCGTTTTCAATACCTCCCTGACCGGCTACCAGGAAATTCTCACCGACCCCTCCTATGCCGGCCAGATCGTGGTGCTGACCTATCCCCTGATCGGCAACTACGGCGTCAACTCGGAGGATGAGGAGTCCCGCCGACCCTTTGCCGAAGGGCTGGTGGTGCGGGAAGCCACCGACAGCGGCGACCACTGGCGCCTGGACGAGACCCTGCCGGACTACCTGGAGAAGCACGGCATCGTGGCCATCGCCGAGATCGACACCCGGGCCCTGGTGCGTCACATCCGGCAACAGGGGGCCATGCGCGCCGCCATCGCCGGCGGGGAGGTGGATCGGAAGCTCCTGGTTGAAAAGGTGCGTCAGACTCCGGAGATGGTGGGGCGGGATCTGGCCAGCCGGGTCAGTTGCCGCAAGGCCTACCGCTGGGAGGAACCGTCGGTGGACATTTTTGCCGCGGAGACCTCCCGAAACACTTCCGGTCCGGATGCGGCGGAGCCGCCGCTGCGGGTGGTGGCCCTGGACTTCGGCATCAAGCGCAACATCTTGCGGCTGATGGTGGACAGCGGGTTTGAAGTGACGGTGGTTCCGGCCAGGACCAGCGCGGCCCGGATCCTGGACATGAAACCCGACGGGGTCTTTCTCTCCAACGGTCCGGGAGACCCGGAACCGGTCGCCTATGCGATCCGGACGGCTCGAGAGCTGATCGGGAAGAAGCCGATACTGGGAATCTGCCTGGGTCATCAGATCCTGGGTCTGGCCGTGGGCGGCAGCACCTACAAGCTGAGATTCGGCCACCACGGCGGCAACCACCCCGTGATGCGCATGCAGACGGGGCAGGTGGAGATCACCGCTCAGAACCATGGCTTTGCCGTGGACATCACCTCCCTGCCTGAATCCATCGAAGTGACCCACGTCAATCTCAACGATCAAACCCTGGAAGGATTCCGTCACCGGAGCCAGCCGCTGTTCTGTGTCCAATACCACCCGGAATCCTCTCCGGGCCCGCACGATTCCCGCTACCTGTTCGAAGAGTTCAAGCGGGTGATCGGTCAGCACCGGCGGGAGAGCGGGACCTCCTTCGCCTGGCGAGACTGAATGCCCAAGAGATCGGACATCAAGAAAATTCTGGTCATCGGCTCGGGACCGATCGTGATCGGGCAGGCCTGCGAGTTCGACTATTCCGGGACCCAGGCCTGCAAGGTCCTCAGGGCCGAGGGTTACCAGGTGGTCCTGGTAAATTCCAATCCTGCCACCATCATGACCGACCCCGAGTTGGCGGACCGGACCTATATCGAGCCCCTGACACCGGAGTTCCTGGAGGCCATCATCCTGGAGGAGCGGCCCGACGCCCTGCTCCCCACCGTGGGCGGGCAGACGGCCCTCAACCTGTCGGTGGCGTTGTCGGAGAAAGGGGTTCTGGACAGGCAGGGCGTCGAGTTGATCGGAGCCCAGATCAAATCGATCAGGGTGGGGGAAGATCGGCTGCTCTTCAAGGAAGCCATGAGGGAGATCGGCCTGGAGACGCCGCGAAGCGGGGTGGCCTACGACTTCAAGGAGGCCCGCCAGATCGTCAAGGAGGTGGGATACCCGGCCATTATCCGGCCCTCCTTCACCCTGGGAGGGACGGGGGGCGGCATCGCCTACAACGCCGAGGAGTTCGAACACCTGGCCAAGAGGGGGCTGGATCTCAGCCCGGCCCATGAGATTCTGATCGAGGAATCGGTCATCGGTTGGAAGGAGTTCGAGTTGGAGGTGATGCGCGACCTGAAGGACAACGTGGTCGTAATCTGCAGCATTGAGAACTTCGATCCCATGGGAGTCCACACCGGAGATTCCATCACCGTGGCTCCCGTACAGACCCTTACCGACAAGGAATACCAGTTCATGCGGAACGCCGCCATGCGGATCATTCGCAAGGTGGGGGTGGAGACGGGAGGCTCCAACATCCAGTTCGCCGTCAATCCGCTGGATGGCCGCCTGGTGGTGATTGAGATGAACCCCCGGGTTTCCCGAAGCTCGGCCCTGGCCTCCAAGGCTACCGGATTTCCCATCGCCAAGATCGCCGCCAAGCTGGCGGTGGGACTCACTCTGGACGAGATTCCCAACGACATCACCCTGAAGACCCCGGCATGCTTTGAGCCCACCATCGACTATGTGGTCACCAAGATCCCCAAGTGGGCCTTTGAGAAGTTTCCTGAGGCCGAGCCGCTCCTGGGAACCCAGATGAAGTCGGTCGGGGAGGTGATGGCTATCGGCAGAACCTTCAAGGAATCGCTGCTGAAGGCCCTGCGCTCCCTGGAGACCGGACGCAAGGTGGGCTCGCAAAAGCTGGAACCGGACCAGATTCGGGAAAAGCTGATCGTTCCCAATCCCGACCGCCTCCTCTATCTGCGTTTCGCCTTCGAGAGAGGCCTCTCGGTGGAAGAGGCCTATCAGTACACCCGGATCGATCCCTGGTTTCTGCGACAGGTCCGGGAGGTATCCCAGCTTTCGACCGGGTTGCGGGGCGCGGACCTGGCGGAGATTCCTCCACTGCAGCTCAAGCAGGCCAAGCGGCTGGGTTTCTCCGACCAGTACCTGGCCTGGCTGACCGGTTCCACGGCTGCCGAAGTTCACCGGCGACGTCAGGGTCTCAAGCTCCGGCCGGTCTACAAGCGGGTCGACACCTGCGCGGCCGAGTTCGAGTCCTTCACGCCCTACCTCTATTCCACCTACGAGCAGCAGTGCGAGGCCGAACCCTCCGAGAGAAGAAAGATCGTGATCCTGGGCAGCGGTCCCAATCGGATCGGGCAGGGCATCGAGTTCGATTACTGCTGTTGCCACGCCTCCTTTGCCCTCAAGGAAGACGGCTTCGAGACGATCATGGTGAACTGCAATCCCGAGACCGTCTCCACCGACTACGACACTTCCGATCGACTCTACTTCGAGCCGCTGACCTTCGAAGACGTCATGCACGTGGTGGAGCGGGAGCAACCGGAGGGGGTGATCGTGCAGTTCGGCGGGCAGACTCCCCTCACCCTGGCCCTGCCCCTGCAGCGGGCCGGCGTTCCCATCATCGGCACCTCTCCCGAGTCCATCGACCTGGCGGAAGACCGCAAGCGATTCGGCCGTCTGCTCTCCGGCATGGGAATCCCCCAGCCTCCTTCCGGCACGGCCACCTCGTTCAGGGAGGCCGCCGCCATCGCCGAACGCATCGGTTACCCCGTGCTGGTCCGGCCCTCCTATGTCCTGGGGGGACGCGCCATGGTGATCGTGCACGACGACCAGTCCCTGGAGCGATACATCAGCGAGGCCGTGGGCGTCTCTCAGGACCGCCCCATTCTCATTGACAAGTTTCTGGAGGATGCCTTCGAGGTGGACGTGGACGCCGTGGCCGACGGCCGGCGGGTGGTGATCGGGGGCATCATGGAGCACATCGAGGAGGCCGGGATCCACTCGGGGGACAGCTCTTGCGTGCTGCCGACCTACATGGTCAAGCCCGAGCACCTGGAGACGATGCGCGACTACACCCGTCGCTTGGCCCTGGAGCTGAAAGTGGTCGGCTTGATGAACGTGCAGTACGCCATCAAGGAGGATGTGGTCTACGTGCTGGAAGTCAATCCGAGAGCCTCGCGCACCGTGCCCTTCGTCAGCAAAGCCACCGGGGTCCCTCTGGCAAAGCTGGCGGTCCGGCTGATGACGGGGCGCAAGCTGGAGGAGTTCGGCCTGGAAGACGAGCTGCCGGTCAACGACTTCTTCGTCAAGTCTCCGGTTTTCCCTTTCTTGAAATTCCCGGGTGTTGATACCATCCTGGGTCCCGAGATGAAGTCGACCGGCGAGGTGATGGGCGTTTCCGACAGCTTCGGGCAGGCCTACGCCAAGGCCCAGCTCAGCGCCGGCTCGGTGTTGCCCCGGTCCGGCACCGCCTTCATCAGCGTGAACGATCAGGACAAGCTCAACGTGCTTCCGATCGCCCGGCGGCTGCATGATCTCGGATTTCGCTTGATCGCCACCGGAGGCACCCGGGAGGCCCTGGCCGGGCAGGGCATTGGGGTCGAGTCGGTCTACAAGGTCAACGAAGGGCGGCCGCACATCGTGGACCTCATCAAGAGCGGCCAGGTGGACCTGATCCTCAACACGCCGCTGGGCAAGGACTCCTTCTTCGATGAACGCGCCATCCGGCGCGCTGCCGTCCAGCACAACGTGCCCTGCATCACCACGCTCTCGGGGGGTGCGGCCGTGGCCAGCGGCATCAGCGCGCTGCAACAGAATCGGCGGGACGTCCGTGCCCTGCAGGACTATCATGGGAATGATGAATGATGAATGAGGAATGATGAATGGCAAGATATTTTCTGACTGGTGCGCAAGGGTGTATCGGGACCTGGATCGTGCGCAATCTCATCGATCGAGGCAACGAGGTCTTCATCTATGACCTGGATGTGGAACCCAAGAGGCTCTCCATGCTGCTT
>JAPOZE010000542.1:0-4605 GCA_026706225.1 Acidobacteriota bacterium | reverse complement strand
GCGGGGCGGGATTTCGGGATCACCTCCGGTCCCACCACGGCCATGAAGGCTGCAGCCTTGGGGCGGCCCTTCGAGATTCAATTCGGCGGACCGGTGTCGATGTTGCTGGTGGATGACGTTGCCAAGATCTTCATCGGGTGTGCCGAAAGTCCCAAGACCGGGGCGCGAGCCTACAACATTCGTGGAGACCTGGTCACGGTGGAAGAGGTCATCCAGGCCATCGAAGAGGTGGTCCCGAGTGCCCGGGGGACGATTCGGTGCAAGGCGAATCCCCTGGCCATCGCCAGCAACTTCAGCCAGCAGGGTTTGAAGCAGGAACTGGGTCAGGTGCCGGCCACCCCGCTGAAGCAGGGCATTGAGCAGACCGTGGAGATCTTCAGGCGCCTGCACCGGGAAAACCGACTGAACCTTTCCGACCTCGAAGCTTGACTTGGCTGTTGTCACCGCCAAGCCCGATCCAACCATCCCGCTTTGCTATGAAAAAAAGCCACAGCAAGAAAACGAATACTGAGAAGAAGCTGCTGGACCGCCGGGGGTTCCTGGCGGCTTCGGCCGCCTTGGGGGCCGGTCTGCTGGAACTCACCGGCTGTTCCCTAGTCGGCGGCAAGTTTCGGGAACTCAGAGGAAAGACCTATTCGGCGCGCGTCGATGGGGAGGGGAGCCTCAGTGTCCATCAGAAGGACGGAGAGGTCGTCTGGGAGAGTTCCACCACCTTGAAGCCCCAACTGGTTCTGGCTCCCGACGACGCCGGCAAGGAGCGGATCCTGGGCTTTGGGGAGGCCGGCCTCAAGGAGTGGCAGCCCTTCGAGGAAGGCCGCCACCGGGGCTACCGGACCCGACTGGGCTCGTTCCCCGGCGCCGACCTGGAAGTCGAGCTGGTGCACGCCCTGGACGCCGACACGGATGAGCTGCTGGTCCGGCTGGAGCAGACCGGTGGCCAGGACCGCATCCAGCGGGTGAACCACTTCTATCGCATCGAGAAACCCACCAGCGACGGTGGCTATCTCTTGGTCCCCCACGGTTCCGGCTATTTGATTCCTGCTGAGATGGCCGAGAGGATGCCCAAAGGGGATTCGGTTCGCGGCAACCTGGTGGGGGGGCGCTACAGCCTGCCCCTGTTCGGCCTGGTCAAGGGACGCCACACCCTCTACCAGATCGTGGAGACTTTCTGGGACTGCAGCGTGGAGGTCGACCACCTCCCGGGCGAGGTTTCGCTGGTGGACTTCAACTGGCTGGCGTCGCTGGGAGAACTCGGCTACGCCCGGCAGTTCCTGATGCGCTTCGCCCAGGACCTGGACCACGTGGGCATCGCCAAGGCTTACCGCCGCTATGCCCGCCAAAAGGGGTTCTTTCGGACGTTGGCTGACAGGGCCAAGCAACTGCCCGCCATCGACCGATACCTGCGAGGCTTCGAATTCCGCTGGGTCTACTGGAAGTCCAGAGACGAGTCGCGAGTGGTGAAAGACCTGCAGCGCTGGACCCGTCTCGGCCTGCCCATCAATTTCTTCTTTCCCAAGTGGTCCCCCGGCACTACCGCTCGCAACGATGCCAGCGCCTGGCAGGCCTTTCTGCGCCGGCGTCCGGTGCAAGGCGGCTGGAGAAGGCTCAGGCGCCTGGCCGACCGGGCTCGGCGATACGGGGCCCTGATCAAGGTCTTCATCAATCCCAATACCAATCTGAAGGGAGCCCCCGGCTACGACCCGGCCCGGTCCTCGCGGGACCGGTCGGGAGAGCTGCATCCCAGGCCCAGCTTCTGGGGCGATGGCCTCAGCCCCCAGTTCGGCCCCGAGGCGTTGCGGCGCGCGCTGGACTACGCCAAGTCGCGCGGTTTCGAGCCCGATGCTCTCTATTTCGACGGATACGCCTTTCACGGTGGCCACCGGGAGGATTTTTCTCCCGACCACCCGGTATCTCGCAAACTGGCCATCGAAAAGCAGATCGAGTGCTTTCGCGAGACGCGGAAGCGGGGAATCATCCCGGGCGCCGAGCTGGCCCGGTTCTGGTGCGTCTCGGAGTGCGATTTCTTCTTCTTTACCGACTGGTCCCGAGACCGGCTTGCGGTGGGAGAACCCATCCCCTGGTTCCAGCTCGTCTTTCACGAGTGCTACGCGGCCTGCTTCTCAGGGGGGGGATACGGCCGCTACGACTGGCCGGAGGACAAGAACCCCCGCCTGTACGAGCTCCTCTTTACCGCTGCCCCGTCCTACAACTGGATACTGCCCTACGGGGACGAATTTCCCGGAACCGGACTGGAGGACGGCGTTCCGGTCCAGGACTGGGGGACCGCCCGCATGCGGCGGCGCATCCAGTGGCTGCAGCGCTGGAGCAGCTATTTCCGGAAGACCGCCCACGCCGAAATGACCTCTCACCGGTTCCTCAACCCCGAACGCAGCCTGCAGCGTTTGGACTTCGACAACGAAGTCACGGCCGAGTTCGATTTTTCCAAGGGGCTCTGCCGAATTCAGGGCGTGGAAGGCTTCAGCGGGGATTGGGAAAAGCCCCATGAAGGGACCCTGTAGTCAGCCCTCGTCCACCCTCAGGGCCATGCCGTCGGCGCCGCTGTCGGCGGCGCCGCTCAGCACTCCACTTTCCGAGTCAATCCCAATGGCGTGAACCAGGGCGAACCCGCCGTGGCTGACGGGCATTCGCTGGATGGGGTGCTTCTTGCGGACCTCCGCGCAGACTCCCTCCGGAATACGAGCCTGGCAGGTGATGTCGTCCACCTGGCAGTCGAAGCGGGGCGCCAGGACCGCCTCGGTGACCGACATGCCGAAATCGACGTGATTGAGAATCACCGAGAGCACGGCGGTGATGATCCGGGTGGCGCCGGGAGCCCCCACCACCAGGATCGGCTTCCCGTCCCTGGAGACGATGGTCGGCGTCATGCCGGTGGTGCGTCCCTTGCCGGCCAGAATGCTGTTGGGGTGGCCGGCATAGGGGTGGAAGTTGATCATGGAGTTGTTGTACATGAAGCCCAAACCGGGCGTGATCACCCCGGACGAGGTGCCCAGGGAATGAGTCAGGGACACCCGATTCCCCCAGCGGTCGACGACGCTGATGTGGGTGGTGTCGGTGGAGCCGGTCTGGACCCGGAAAGGCTCGATTTCCCTTCCCGCGTCGATGACTTCCCGCCACTGCCGGGCCCGCTCCTTGGAGACCAGCCACTCCTGGGGAACTTTCGTGAAATGGGGATCCCCCAGGTACCGGTTTCGATCGGCGAAAGCGGCCTTCATGGCCATTGAAACCAGGTGGATGTAGTGTGGAGAATTGTGGCCCAGCCCGGCCAGGTCGTAGCCTTCCAGGATGTTCAGGATGGCTGCCAGGGTGGGGCCGCCGTGGGGAGCCGGCGCCGTATGGATGAGCAGGTCGCGGTAGGGCACCACGACCGGAGGCTCATCCCGAACCTGGTATTGGGCCAGGTCTTCCAGGGTGATCCAGCTCTGGTGAGCCTCCAGGTCGGAGGTTATGGCACGGGCCATCTCACCCAGGTAGAAATCCTGGGGGCCTTCGCGGGCAAGCTGCTTCAGGGTGCTCCCGTAGTCGGGGTTGCGCAGGCGGTCGCCCGCCTCGGGGGTGCTGCCGTCAGGCCTCAAGTAGACCCTGCCAGCCTCGGGGGTAACCTCCAGCTTTTCCCGCAGCGAAGTGTTTTCGTAGTAGTGGGGCTTGTCCCTCCAACGGGTGGCCATGGAGGCGCTGACCTGCCACCCCTCCTCAGCCAGCTCGATGGCGGGCTGCATCAATTCGCGCCAGGGTCGGCTGCACCAGCGGCTGTGGATGGTCTCCAGGCCGCGGATGGTTCCCGGAGTGCAGATCGACAGGTAACCGTCTTCGTTGACCTGGTTCCGGAGCTGGAATCCCCAACCGCCCGGGTTGGGGCCGATCACCAGCGATTCCCACATCTCGGGTCGAACCCTGGAACCGGCCAGGGCGGGAGCATCCAGAATGGGAAGGGGTTCGGCTGTCCGCCCCAACCAACAGTTGAGCAACAGGTAGCCGCCCACTCCGCAGGAATGGGGATCCACCAGGAACTGGATCCAGGCGCAGGCAAGGGCGGCATCGAAGGCGTTGCCTCCTGAAGCCAGCACCTTGGCGCCCTGCTCAACCGCTTCCGGTTGAGGGGCCACGATCATTCCAGGCATGACATTCCCCTCGTCGTCTGTTCCCGCAAGCCCTCAGAACAGAGCCAATAAGATACGGATAAGAAATGGCCTTTCATGGTGTCGCCGGCGGCCCGGTGAGAAATGCGGGCCAAGGCGACGGCAGCAAGCGCTCCAAGTATGCAAAGGAATCGAGGCCATGGGAACCCTTTTTTGGGCAGCAAACCAGGCCAAACACGTAAACTCTTCTTAAGGGTACAGTTCCCGGGTTGGCCCGTTAGGGAGTCCCGGGCTTCGGCAATGCAGGCATTCCTGGCTGGGGAGGCCGGCAATGGAACCGACCCCGTATCGACTTCTTGCCGACCCGCGATGGAGGCAACTGATGAGCTATCGAGACATCCTGCAACAGATTCGGCTCGCCTTTCCCCAACCGGTCTCCGACCCGATCCACGACTCCTATTTCGTTCACTCCATCATGCGTGCCCTGGATCAGGTCGATGGGCTCAAG
>JAPOZE010000582.1 GCA_026706225.1 Acidobacteriota bacterium | reverse complement strand
GTGGTCCTGGTTCGGGCGGCAGGCAAGGTGGGCCATGCCCGCTTCGGCGTGATCCGCCGGACCCTGGACCGTTTCCCCCGGGTGGCGCGGAACAATCTTATCGACGAGGAAGTCTTTGACAAGCTGGAGCGCTTCCACATCCTTCCCTCTCCGCCGGCTGACGATGCCGAGTTTCTGCGTCGGGTCTGCCTGGACGTCACGGGATCACTGCCGCCTCCCGAGCGGGTTCGGGAGTTCCTGGCCAGCCGGGACCCCGAAAAGCGGGAGAAGCTGGTGGAAGTCCTGCTCGATTCCGCCGAATATGTCGACTATTGGACCTTCCGCTGGTCGGATCTCTTCCGGGTCCGGCTTTCCGCCTATGACTACTGGGAGTGGATACGTCAGAGCCTGGCCTCCAACAAGCCTTACGACCTGGTCGCCCAGGAGAGGATCGCCGCCCAGGGATCCGATGGGGCCTCCAAGCACCTCATTCGGGCCGGCGCCAGCGTGGAAACGGTGGTGGCGGAGCAGTTCAGGGTCTTCTTCGGGCGTCGCATGGATTGCGCCCAGTGCCACAACCATCCCTACGACCTGTGGACCCAAAACCAGTTCTGGGGCCTGGCCGCCTTCTTCGGTCGAGCTACCAACGTCGGGAGCGGATCGAACCAGGTCGTCTTTGACGATCCGGCAGGGCACGAACAGGACTACGGGGAAATGGGAGAGACCTCGCTGGTTTTCAGTCAGGTCACCCATCCCCGCCGCAAGACCCGGGTGGAGCCCGCCTTCCTGGACGGGACGGTCCTGGCGCCTGCTTCCAGAACCCATCAGCGCCTGGAGTTGGCTCGCTGGATGACCGACCATCCGGACTTTGCCAGGGCCACCGTCAATCGTTACTGGGGGCATTTCTTCGGAAGAGGGTTGGTGGAACCGGTGGACGATTTCCGCTTGGGGAACCCGGCCACCCATCCCCGCCTGCTGCAGCGGCTGGCCCGGGATTTCCGGGACCACGGCTACGATCTGAAGCACCTGATCCGGCGCATCGTCCTCTCCAGGACCTATCAGCTCTCCAGCCGGGCCCATCGGGAGAATCGAGACGACAGCCTCAACTACTCCCACGCGCTGCCCCGGGCCCTGGAAGCCGAAGTGCTGCTGGATGCCATCTCGGCCGCGACCGGTGTTCCCGAGGATTTCGTGCCTCCAGGCGGAGAAATCTACGCCTACGAAACGGCGCCCCCGAGAACACGGGCCATCAATCTGAAGTTTCCCGCCAGCTACCGGTCCCGCTTCCTGGACATCTACGGCCGGCCTCAGCGGGATGCGGTGGGAGGACGGGACAACAAGGCCAACCTCAGCCAGGCGCTGCACATACTGGTGGGCTCGACCTACAACCGAAAGCTGGGCAGGCCGGGGGGCCGCCTGGAGGGGTTGCTCAAACGTCAAGCCTCGGACCGGGAGGCGATCGAGGAACTCTACCTGGCCGCCCTCTCCCGCTTCCCCACGGACGAGGAGGCGGACCGGCTGACCGCGCTGGTCGGCTCCCACCCCCAACGGGGGGAGGCCCTGGAAGATCTGTTGTGGGCTCTGATCACCTCTCGCGAATTCGCGGAAAACCACTGAGGGAGTTCCATGAAAAAGCCAAGTCGTTGGATTGTCGACGGAGCCGATCTCAGCCGCCGTTCCATGCTGCGGGTGGGCGCCCTGAGCTTCATGGGAATGAACCTGAGCCGTTACCTGCAGGCAGCTCCGCCGGTAACCCCGAGCGGCGCGGCTCTGCCCGGCAAGGCTCAAGCCTGTATTCTGCTCTGGCTCAACGGGGGTCCCAGCCACATCGACATGTGGGACCCCAAGGCCAACAGCTCCTTCAAGCCCATGTCGACCAACGTGCCGGGAATTCAGGTCTCTGAACTTCTACCCCGTTCCGCCAAGCACATGGACAAGCTGGCGGTCATTCGCTCCATGCACACCGAGGAGAACAACCATGGCCTGGGACACCACTATGTCATGACCGGGCACCGGCCCAATCCCTCCATGAAATTTCCCGCCTTCAGCTCCATCATCACCAAGGAGATGGGGCCGCGCAAGGACGTGCCGGCCAATATCATCGTCCCCAAGATCCATCCCGGGTACCGGAACTATTACAAGGCCCACTTTCTGGGAGCCCGGTATGAACCGCTGGAGATCCCCGATCCCAACGACCAGGGATTCGAGGTTCCCGACCTGAGCTTGCCGGACTGGCTCACGGTGGAGCGCATGGAGTCGCGGCGCACCTTCCTGGGGGTGGTGGACCAGCTCTACCGCCGGAAGGTGGAAAGCGCCGAGCATGCCAGCATGGATGCCTTCCGGGCCCAGGCCTGGAACATGATCCTGTCTCCGGCGGTCCGCGAGGCCTTCGATCTCTCCAAGGAGTCGGAGGCGACCCGGGACGCCTACGGCCGCAACACCTTCGGCCAAAGCGTGCTGATCGCGCGGCGCATGGTGGAGGCGGGCAGCCGCTTCGTGACGGCTCTGGACCTGAACCGGCCCGAGACCGGCCGCGACTGGGACACCCACTTCGGCAACGATTACCAACACCGCGACTACCTGGTGCCGGTGGTGGACCGGACGCTGTCGGCGCTGCTGGAGGACCTGGAGCAGAGGGGCCTGCTGGAGTCAACCGTGGTGGTGGTGACGGGGGAATTCGGCCGGACCCATGACCTCAATGTCGGCGGCGGCCGGGATCACTGGTGCCATTGCTTTTCAGTGGTGTTGGGCGGCGGCGGAATCCGGGGCGGCCAGGTGATCGGCGCCAGCGACGAGCGCGGGGCCTATGTGGCCGATCGGATGGTGACCGTGGGAGACCTGCTGGCGACGATCTACAAGGCGTTCGGCATCGATTGGACGAAAGAGTACATGCATCCGATCGGCCGTCCACTCAAGATTGCCAACTCCATCAACGACGAAACCGGAACCCCCATCGAGGAACTGGTGTAGCTTGCCTGTTGACGGCTCCGTTGTCGCAGGGGGCGAGTCGACCCGCCTGGCCGCGGCGCCCTGCATGTGCTTGATGGTGCCGAAGAGCTTTCCGAACTTGACCTCGGCTTCGTATTTGACGGGGACACTGGCTCCGTCGTCGCTGAACCAGAGCACGAAGCTGCCTCCCCCCTTGAAGAGCCCTCCCACCGAAACGGTGTCGATTCGGATGGCGGACCAGGTTCCCGCAATAGCCTCGACCTGCTCGCGCCTCACCGCCCGGATATCGACTTCCTTGACTACCCCGTTGTCGCTCACGTGCAGGGGGTAGTTTTCTCCCACCCGGAGTCCGCGCAATCGAGTGCGGTAGATGGCCGACAGGAAGTCCTGGACGCAGGGGGGAAGGTCCTCCAGCACCTCGTTCTTCAATTCCCTGGGAGGCTTCTGGGCAGCGTCGTAGGCCAGGTAGCGGCCCCGATGGGACTCCTGGTCGAAGGTGAGCACCACGTCCCGGTGCCGCCTGCCCTCCCGTGTGATCTTGGTGAACCGATTGGAGCAGAATCCCTCGGCCGCCACCAGCGACTCGAAGTGGTCCTTGACGGTGATGCCCGTCAGCCTGGGCAGCACTCCGGCGGAGACCGCATCGGCGGTGATCCTGAAAACCGGCCTGCTCCGTTCGTCGACTCCCTTCTCGAATTTGAGAGTCAACTCGCCGGCGCTGATGGTGGGGATGAAGAACAGCCAGGCCGGAGGGTCCCAGCGGACCTCGTAGACCAGGGTCTCACCCCCGGGAATGACCTCGGAAGGGTTCCGCAGGTCGGAGGAATGGAGTTGGGCCGATCCCGGGAAGGCAAGCATCCAGGCCGCCAGCAGGACCGGTGCCGAGATAGGGGAGCTCGCCCGCATATCTCACCAGGGGTTGGACAGGTTAGTTCCCAATCCAGGAATCGGCACGAAGAGAAAAAGAGTTCCACCAGGAGCCACGAAGAACGACGCAGGGCCACGAAGAAACGAAAATGAGCTGTGTCGCCACCAGGCGGCGCCCCGGGAGACCAGGCGGGTCAGCCGCCGGGTTCCTGCCCTACCGGAAGCGCGGCGTCTTTCCTGGAGTAGTGGGAGTCCACGTATTCATCGATCAGTTCCAGAAACTCGGCCACCAGTCCCGCGCCCCGCAAGGTGGTCTGGAGTCGGCCGTCGACAAACACGGGCGCCTTGGGGTCCTCTCCCGTGCCGGGAAGGGAAATGCCGATATGGGCGTGCTTGGATTCCCCGGGGCCATTGACCACGCAGCCCATGACCGCAACCTTGAGGTCTTCCACACCCTCATAGCGGTCCTTCCAGGCCGGCATGCGGTTTTTCAGATAGGTCTGGATTTCCTCGGCCATTTCCTGAAAGAAGGTGCTGGTGGTGCGGCCGCATCCCGGGCAGGCGGTCACTTGAGGCAGAAAGCTGCGAATTCCCATGGACTGGAGAATCTGCTGGCAGACCTGGACCTCTTCGGTGCGGTCTCCCCCGGGAGCGGGGGTCAGGGAGACTCGAATGGTATCTCCGATTCCCTCTTGCAGCAGCACGGCCAGGGCAGCCGAGCTGGCAACGATCCCCTTGGTCCCCATGCCCGCCTCGGTCAGTCCCAGGTGCAGGGGATAGTCGCATCGGCCCGCCAGGACCCGGTAGACCCGGATGAGATCCTGGACTCCGGAGACCTTGGCGCTCAGGATGATGCGGTCGTGAGGCATCCCGTATTCTTCCGCCAACCGGGCCGATTCCAGCCCGCTCCTGACGATGGCGTCCCGGGTCACCTCTGCCGAGTCCTTCGGCTGGGAGGAAGCCGCGTTTTCATCCATCAGGCGAACCAGCAGCACCTGGTCCAGCGACCCCCAGTTCACCCCGATCCTGACCGGCTTGGCGTTCTGGTTGGCCACCTCGATCATGCGCCGGAAGTTCTCGTCCCGGTGCCTTCCGGCGCCGACGTTGCCGGGATTGATGCGGTACTTGGCCAGAGTGCGGGCGCAGTCGGGATAGCGGCTGAGCAGAAGATGCCCGTTGTAGTGAAAGTCGCCCACCAGCGGGACTTCGATTCCCAGGTCGTTCAGCCGAGCCGCGATCTCGGGGACCGCCCGGGCTGCCTGGTCGTTGTTGACCGTGATCCGAACGATCTCGGAGCCCGAAAGGGCCAGCGCGGCCACCTGGCTGGCGGTGCCGGCCGCATCTGCCGTGTCGGTGTTGGTCATGGACTGCACCGCCACCGGATATCCGGAGCCCACCATGACCGATCCTACCCGCACCGCCACCGTCTGCCGCCTTTGGATCGTTTCCATCCGAAGTCTCTCCGCTCGTGGTTGGCCTGAGGTCAGGCTACTGTCAACAAAGAGTAAAGGAATTGCCGATTTCGGGTCAAGCCGGGCTGTGCTTGCCTGAAACCAATCGGGGGGGTTATCCTACTGGCCATAGCCATGAATTCCGAAGATCCGAACCAGAAACAGGCGCGCACCCTTTGGGAAGAGGGGGTCAAACACCTGGTCAAGGGCCGCTTTCTCACGGCGGTCGGACTCTTCAACCGAAGTGTCGCCGTCCATCCGACCGCCGAAGGCTACACCTACCGGGGTTGGGCCGTATCGTTTCTGGGCATGCTCGACCAGGCCATCCGTGATTGCCACCTGGCGATTGCGGTCGATCCCGAGTTCGGCAATCCCTACAACGACATCGGTGTCTACCTGATGCGCCAGGGTCAAATGGACCAGGCCATCGGCTGGCTGGAAAAGGCCAAGAAGGCCAAGCGGTACGATCCCAAGCATTTCCCCTACCTGAACCTGGGGCACATCTACCTGGCAAAGGGCGAACAGATGAAGGCCCTGGACGAGTACATGCAGGCGCTGGAAATCGATCCCGAGAATGAAGTGGCCCTGAAAGCCATCGGCAACATGGACATGACTGTCCATTAGCCGGCCTGTGCCCTCGGTCCGACGGACATAACAAGAAAGATTTCCACGAAGGGGCACGAAGCCATGATCAGCGTGGAAGAGCCCGTGTCGAGACTCGTCCCGGTTCCAGAGGCGGCGTCCGCCAGGCTGCGGGACAGCCGGCTGTTTCGCGTTCCCTTCGGCAACGGGATCCGGGTCGACTTTCCGGTAATCTTCGCCCCCATGGCCGGATTGTCGCACCTTGCCTTTCGCCAGCTCGTTCGAACGTACCTTCCGGGCAACGGCGAAACCCTGCTGTTTACGGAGATGTTATCCACGCGCATTCTGCCCGGGGAGGAGGTCGGCCGGACCCCCAAGACCCGGGTGGGCGCGGAGGAACGGGACCTGATTCCGCAACTGCTGGGGAACGATGAGTGTTGGATCGCGCCTTCGCTCAGAAAGTTGATGACCCTCTCGCCGGCCGGAATCGATATCAACATGGGCTGCCCGGTCAGCAAGGTCCTCAAGCACAACTGGGGAGTGGCCCTGATGGGCGACATCCGGTACGCCGAAGAGGTGGTGCGCACCACCCGGCGGCTCACTTCCCTGCCGCTCTCGGTGAAGATGAGAACCGGGCTCAAGGACGATCCCGAGTATCTGGTGGATTTTGCCAGGATGCTGGAGCAGGCGGGAGCGGACTGGATCACGCTCCATCCCCGAATTCAGTCTCAGCACCGGCGCGGCCAGGCCAACTGGGAGTACATCGGCAGGGTGCGGGATGCCGTGCGAATCCCGGTCATCGGCAATGGGGATGTCCAGCAGGCCTCGGATATCGTGCGCATGCTGCAGCAGACGGGTTGTGACGGCGTGATGGTGGCTCGGGCCGCCACCGCCAGGCCCTGGATTTTCTGGCAGGTGGCCGAGCAGTTGGGGTTTGCCCGGCCCAGGGGAAGGGAGGGGCAGCAGGCTCCCCGGACGGCGGAGGAGGAAGGCCGGGAATACCGGCGGGCCCTTTCGTTTTTTTGCGACCGGTTGGAAGCCGGGTTCACTCCGGCCGAGCAATTGCCACGCCTGCGGCTGTTTCTGGCTTGGGGACACAAGTGGGTCCATTTCGGGCATTTCCTCTCCACCCAGGTGAACCGCTGCCGCGATCTGAAGGCGGCGCGCCGGGTCATCGACGATTTTTTCGACACCCCCAAGACCATGAAAGGGCGCACTCGACTCCAGTAGCCCTTCGGCAGCGATCGCTCAGGGCAAGACCATGTTGAGGGAGATTCGGACAGCCGCGGAGCTGCTGAATTGGCGCAAGATCGGGGTCAGGCTGGGCGATTGTCCCTTGTGCGGCCGCACGGGGTTCGTCAAGCTGGATGACTACGAAATGGCCGTCCGCTGTCTCAGGTGCCGCTCCAGCGCGGCCACTCTCTCCTTTGTGAGCGTGCTGAAGGGTATCCTCCCCGACCTGTCCCACCGGCATGTGTACGAGTTGTCCTCAAGGGGTCCCCTGGTAGCCTATCTTCGCAGGCATGCCGGCAAGCTGACGCTTTCCGAGTATTTCGATAACGTGCCTCCCGGGCAATACAAGGCAGGGGTTCAGTGTCAGGACGTGCAGCAACTGACCTACCCCGACAGTTGTTTCGACGTCTGCACCTCGACCGAGGTCTTCGAGCACGTTCCCCGTGACCTGGAGGGCTTTCGAGAGCTGCACCGGGTGCTCAGGCCCGGCGGATGCCTGCTGTTCACCGTTCCCATGGACGGCGGTGAGAAGACGGTGGAGAGAGCCCGGCTGGTAAACGGCCGCCTGGAGCACCTGCTGCCACCCGAATATCACGGGGACCGCATTCGAGGTTCCGGGGCCGTTCTCTGTTTTCGCAACTACGGAACCGATATTCTGGATCGGCTGGGCGCGGCCGGCTTCAGCCGGCGCCGCCTGGTCCGGGGCGAAGACGTGACCGGCTGGGGCTTTGACCGGCAGGTGGTGGTGGCTCGCAAGCAGGCGCTGGGGGCGAGCGAGCGGCCGCAATTTTTTTGATCCCCAGGGGTCCCCTGAGTGGCTATTTCCACCGGCATGCAATGGTTCAAACGCCATCTGGATCCCATCGTCTTCGGATTGACGACCCTGGCGGTCGTCTTTCCGGTGATCAGCATTGCGGTATCTCAGATCTTCCTTGGATTGGCGATTCTGGGCTTCCTGCTCGACTGTCTCCTGAATCAACGGACGATCCTTCGTTTTCCTCCCATCAAGCTGCCCCTGCTGCTCTTTGTCGGGACCACCCTAGTCTCCTGGCTGGTCTCTCCCGAGCCCGGAATCGGCTTGCCTCCCATCTACAAGTTCTGGCTGTTTGCCATTATCCTGCTGGTGGCCAACTACTTCTCCAAAGAACGGGTGGGTCGGGCCTTCCATGCCCTTTTCGCAGCCGGCCTGGTGGCTGCCGGTTTTGCCCTGGTGCAGTACCTGGTGCCTTCCCTGGGGAGTGTCGAGGGGCGCCTGACCGGCTTCATGGGCCATTGGATGACCCTGAGCGGGGGACTGATGCTGGTGTTCCTGGCCATGCTGGGCACCCTGCTCTTTTCCGCTCCCAGGCGCCGGACGCTCTGGATGGCGGCCGTCTGCTTCCTTGGCCTGGCCCTGCTCCTGACCCTGACCCGAAGCGTCTGGATCGCCAGCCTTGCCGGCCTGCTGGTGGCTGCCTGGTTGAGGTTCCCCACCGTGAAGACGGTGCTGGTCAGCGGGGCCGGCATCCTGATACTGGTGGTGTGCCTGCCCGATTCCCTTCAGCAGCGGTTGGCCAGCATTTGGGACCCGGCGCACCCCTCCAACGCCGCCCGCCTGGAGATCTGGAAGACGGGAGTGCAGATGGTGCGGTCGAACCCCTGGGTGGGAGTGGGTCCCCAGCGAGTCTCCAAGGTCTTCTTCGACTACCACCCCGACCCGGAAGCTCGTCAACGGGGAGGCTTCTTCTGGATCCACATGCACAACAACCTGCTTCAGTTTGCGGCCGAGCGGGGCATTCCCTGCGCCCTCGCCTGGCTCTGGCTTATTCTTCGGATGGGGCGGGACCACTGGCGGGGCTTCAGGCGGGCCGGGCTCCCCTCCCTGGAAAAATCCGTCCATGCCGGGGGATTTCTCAGCCTGCTGGGGCTCTTTCTGGCCGGGCTGTTCGAGTTCAACTTCGGGGACTCCGAAGTATTGATGGTCTTCCTGTTCCTGGTTTCGGCGCCCTATGCCCTGGGTCCGACCGCCGGGAGCGCACCACGAGATCCCGAACCGGCCGGTGCCGCCTGAGGATCGTCGGCGGAGGGAAAAAGAGAAATCCACCAAGGGGCACCAAGGCCACGAAGGGACACGAAGCGCAACCGATTGCGGAAGGGTCAGGGTGCCGCCTGTCGTTCCGGCAGGTTCGTTTCTGTTGGTGTTCATTGGAGTGAGCGCTGCTGTACAATACGGTCGCGACCGCTGAAGACAAGCCGGTTTGTGCTCATTGAGCCGGTGGCGGCAGAGCCGGAGCGGCAGGCCCCTCGTGGGGTCAGGGATGAACGCCGGGAGCAGCCATGGCTGAGATCACCATGCCGAAACTCAGCGACACCATGGAAGACGGCGTGGTGGTGCGCTGGCTCAAGAGCGTTGGAGAGGCCGTATCCAGGGGAGAGGTGGTGGCGGAAATCGAGACCGACAAGGCCACCATGGAGATGGAATCCCTGGAGGACGGCGTCCTGTCGGAAATCCATGTGGAGGAAGGCCAGAGGGTTTCCGTTGGCGAACCCATGGCCGCGGTCGTTGCCGGCGGCCAACCCTCGCAATCCGCCGGCCCACCCGAGAAAGTCGCCTCTCCCCGGATGGCCGCGGGGACTGTCGGCAGAGCGGCTCCCTCGGAGAGGGTCAAGGCCTCGCCCCGGGCTCGAAAAGCCGCCCAGGAGAGGAATCTGGACCTGGCCGGGGTGGCGGGTTCCGGGCCTTCCGGACGCATCCTCCATCGAGACGTGCTGGCTGCAGGCGGCGCCGGCTCCTCTTCGGACCAGCCCCCCGCTGCCGGGAGCCGACGGGTTCCCCTAAGCTCCATGCGGCAGCTCATCGCTGAACGCATGGTGGAGAGCAAGACCCGCATCCCCCATTTCTACCTGCAGATGGAGATCGATGCCGAGCCCCTGTTGGAGTTGCAGGCTCAAGTCAACGCCTCCGTGGAGGAGTGGGGTGGAAGCAAGCTGAGCCTCAATGACCTGGTGTTGAAGGCGGCGGCCATGGCCCTGACCCGGGTGCCGCAGCTCAACGCTTCCTTCACGGGGGAGGGCATACTTCGCCATGCTCAGGTGGACCTGGAGTTCGCGGTCAGCCTGGAAGAGGGGTTGTTGACGCCGGTGATCCGAAACGCCGAATCCA
>JAPOZE010000168.1 GCA_026706225.1 Acidobacteriota bacterium | reverse complement strand
ACCAGAACCTCTCCGATCCCTACCAGCTTCGTCCCGAAAACATCGAGGATCCCCCTCGCACCCTTACCAGTATATTCCGCCGGATCGGTCCGGGCCTGATTCTCGCCAGCGGCATCGTCGGCTCCGGCGAGTTGATCGCCACCACGGTGCTGGGAGCCGAGGTCGGCTACACGCTCCTGTGGCTGATCATTCTGAGCTGCTTCATCAAGGTGGTGGTTCAGAACGAGCTGGGACGGCATGCCATAGGCACCGGTGAAACCACCCTGGAGGCCTTCGACCGGGCCCCGGGTCCCCGTCTGAGGGCCTCCTGGCTGGTCTGGGCCTGGTTCCTGATGGTCATGTTTACGCTCCTTCAGGTGGGCGGGATGCTGGGAGGCGTTTCCGAGGTGCTCAACCGGCTGGTTCCCGCGGTTCCCATCGGTGTCTGGGTGTGGGTGGTGAACCTGGTGACGGTTGTCCTGCTCATCGGGGGGCGCTACTGGGTGGTGGAGAGGGTCTCCATGGGGCTGGTGGTCTGCTTTACCGTTCTGACTGTCAGTTGCGCCTTCCTGATGTTCAAGCTGCCCCAGTACTTTTCCTGGTCCCAGGTCGTTTCGGGACTTTCGTTCCAGCTTCCGGAAGGGGGGCTCATCACCGCCGTGGCCGCTTTCGGCATCACCGGAGTGGGAGCCACCGAGCTGGTGGCCTATCCCTACTGGTGCCTGGAGAAAGGGTATGCCCGCTACAGCGGCCCTCGAGACGGCAGCCCGGCCTGGCGGGAGAGAGCCGGCGGATGGATTCGGGTCATGGGAGTCGACGTCGGCAATTCCATGGTCATCTACACCTTCGCCACGGTGGCCTTCTACTTTCTGGGAGCGGGGATCCTGCACGGACGGGGACTCCTGCCCCAGGGCTCCGAGATGGTTCGGGTCCTTTCCACCATGTACACCGAAACCATGGGGCCCTGGTCGCTGCCGCTCTTCCTGGTGGGCGCCTTCGCCGTCCTCTACTCCACCATCTTCGCCGCCACGGCCGCCCACAGCCGGGTCTTCGCCGATTTTGCCGGCATCCTCAGGCTCTACGACAAGACCGACTACGCCAAGCGGCTGCGGGTGACCCGGCTGTTCGTGGTCATCCTTCTCTTCGTGCCCTCCCTTTACTTCATGTTTCTGCAGGCGCCGGTGATGATGGTCATCATCGGTGGTGCGGCCCAGGCCATCATGTTGCCTGTCATTGCCTTCTACACGGTCTACCTGCGCTACCGCCACATGCCGCAAGAGGTCCTTCCCGGCGCGTGGGTGACCCTGGCCCTGTGGATCTCAGCCCTGGTCATGGCCCTGGTGATGGGCTATTCCTTCATTCAGCGAATCGCGGGCCTGAAATAGGCGACCCGGTCTCGTCAGGCGTGGGAGAGGACCTTTTCGGTGACGTAGGGGACGGTCTGCGGGCCTTCGGGGAGCACGGCGATGCGGCAGTCCGGACCCGTAGCCGCCTGCAGCCGCCTCACCAGGCCGCCAATGTCCCGGACCGGCTTGAGGTGGGCGGCCAGGACATCGGAGTCGGGCAGGGTGGAATAGAGGTAGGCCTTTGACTTCATCAGGATTTTGGCCAGGATCTGAACCTGCCATTGATCCTGAATGGTCTCGGTTTGGTTGTGAATGTTGGAGAGCACCTCGGCGGGAGACCCTCCGGAGCGCAGCAATTGGCCGAAGGGTCCCTCGGAAGGCAGACCGTCGCAGCACTCTGAAGCCATGATAATGGTTCCCCCCGGCTTGACGATGCGGGCGGCGGCCGACATGCCCTTGACGGCCTGGTAGAGATTCAGGTCCAGGGGGAACCCCGAATTGGTGGTCACGACCACGTCGAAGGGTTGCTCCACCGGTCGCATGACCGATTCTCGTGCAAATCGGCATCCCTCCTCGTGGGCCTCCTTCCAGTCTCCCGCGAAGACACCGGTAATTTCCCGGTTCTTGTTGAGGGTGACGTTGACGATGAAGTCCGGCCGGACCAGGGCGGCAATTTCCGACATCTCCCGGTAGATGGGGTTGTTGACGGTCTCTCCCCAAGTGGCATTGGGGTTGTCGATCATGGGAGCCGAGTGGTTTCGCAGGATGCTCTCGAAGGCTCCCACTCCCAGCAAAACCGCCTTGGGTCCCCCCGAAAATCCCGCAAACAGGTGGGGCTCGATGAATCCTGTCAGGATCTTGAGCCGGGCCTGCACGAAATCCTTGTTGACCCAGACCTGGTTGCCGTATCGGCTGGCGCCGAGATGAACCATGCTGGACCGATCCCGGGGCTGGTGTTGCACGATGCGGTAGTTGTCCAGGATCTCGCGCCCCAGCATGGCTTCGAGTTCCTGGGGCGTGTTGGACCGGTGGGTGCCGACGGCGTTGATCAAGGTGATGTTATCTTTCGGGACCGGGTCCAGTTCGGACAGCACGATCGGCAGCACCCTGTCGCTCGGCATGGCCCGGGTGCGGTCCGGAAAAATGATGGCCACCGAGGTATCGGCCGTGGCCAACTCGCGCAGCGGAGCCGCGGCCACCGGATGCTGAAGCGCATGAAGAAGGGAGGCGGCTTCATCCTCCAGTCCCTTCACGAACCGGGGCTCGATGACTTCGACTCCCCGTTCCGGAAAATCCACTTCCAGTCCATTTTTTCCGTAGGCCAGTGTTACCTTCATGTCCTCTCCAGAGATTCCCAAGATCGCCGTGTTGTTGGACCGCTTAACCGGGCCCGCGGCCATTCGGGCGCGAATGGAAGCGATGCCCAATGCAATGTTGACCCGCTCGGGTGCTTATTATACTTTGATTCGGACCCTGGTCGGAGTCCCGGGAGGGACGGCCCGGCCTTCACCTGGTGAAGGAATCGCAGTCGAAGCTGCTCGGACCGCATTGGGCGGCCCGTAACCCGCGGAAAAGATGCCATGCGAGAGAGCGACTTTTTCGATGAGAAGGACGTCAGAAAGCCGACCAGTCTGACCTGCCCCTTCTGCGGCCGCACCTTTCAGTACGCGGTGCGCTGGCGGCAGCGCCTCAAAAAGAAGTTCCTGCCGGGCGGCGCGTCTTCAGAGGACCGCCGGCGGTTCACCAAGGCTCAGTCCTACCTGGTCCGCATCGACGACATGGTCGGCTGCCAGAACGGGAGATGCCGCCGGCGGTTCGAGATTGCCAGTTTTCAGACCGTGGTCTTCCTTTCCGAATCCGAACCCGTGCCGGAGGGAAACCGCAAGCAGCCCGCGAGAACCCCAGCCCGCAGGAACCGAAATCGAAACCACCGCCGAGGTTAGTGTCCTGTCTCGGAAATGGGGCAACCCTGTTTCCGGGAAACACCATCAGGCGGGCGAATCAGGTCCCCAGCAGGATCTTGCCGAACTGTTTGGCCTCCTCCATGCGCTGATGAGCCTCCCCGGCCTCCTTTAGAGGAAAGACCCGATCGATCGGCGGGCGCAGTCCCTGGGCCGAGTAGAGTTGGACCAGGGCATCGAACTCCTGGGGGCTGGCCATGGTGGACCCCATCACCGTCACCTGCTTCCAGAAAATCCGCCTCACCTCGATCTGCCGGGCGGCGCCCAGGGTGGCGCCGTAGGTGACGATTCTTCCAGCGGACCCGATCAAGTCCAGCGCTCTTTCGAAAACGCTGCCGCCGCTGCCGTCGATGATCACATCCAGCGGTCGACCCTGCAGCAGTTGGCGCAGCTTGCGGCCCCACTGCTCGTCCCGATAGTTGACGCCTCCGACCGCCCCCAGGGCGCGGGCGCGTTCGATCTTGTGGTCGCTGCCCGAGGTGACAAACGTGCTGGCGCCCAGGCTATGGGCCATCTGCAGGGCCAGGGAGGCGACCCCTCCGCCCACGCCGGTGATCAGGACGGTTTCGCCGGCCGTCACCCCGGCTCGGGTGACCAGGGCCCGGTAGGCGGTCATGCCGGCAAGCGGCAGCGCCGCCGCTTCCTCGAAGGAGAGATGGGTCGGCTTGGGCCGGATGTTGGCGGCGGGAACGACAACCATCTGCGCGTAGGTGCCGTTGTCGGGCATCCCCAGAATGCGCATGCCGGGTCCCTGAGCCTTGAGATCCGGCCCCCAGTCCAGGCAGGGGTTGATCAGCACCGCCTGGCCCAGCAGGTCGGTCGATACGCCGGAGCCCACACAAGCCACTTCACCGGAACCGTCGGAACCCAGGATGGTGGGAAGCTGAATGTTGGCGTACAGTCCCTTGCGGATCCAGGCGTCGCGGTGGTTCAGCGCGGCCGCCTTCAGGCGGACCAGCACCTCGCCGGCTCCGGGAACCGGATCGGCTACCTCTTCCCACAGCAGCTTTGCGGGACCACCCAACTCCTTCAGAACGATCGCTTTCATTGCCATCACCTCAACTGTTTCTGCATCCCGGCCTGGCTCAGGATTCCTTGAGCCAGCGGTAGACCTCCCCCAGCCGGGGACGTTTGCCAACCATCAACGAAGCCGTCCGAAAGAGCCTGGAGGCTCCCTTGACGGCCAGGACAATCCCCAGAATCAACACTGCCGCGGAGATCAGCACGTCCACCAGCGGGACCTCGTCGGTGCTTAGTCGCAGCAGCATGGTGACCGGCGCCGTCAAGGGGAAGAACGACAAGGAGCGGGCCAGCCAGGAATGGGGCTGCTGCATGAGAGACGCGACCAGAAACATCGGAATCATGCTGGTCATGGTCCAGATCACCGACAGTTGCTGGCTTTCCTGGGAGGTGTTGCCCAGCAGCCCGGTGCCCGCCATGAGGCCGGCAAACAGGAGATAGCCCAGGACCACGAACATCAGGCTCAACAGAATCTGTCCCGGAGACAGGGTCATCAGGGTCAGGATCAGGCTGGCCGGCAGTACCAGCAGCACCACGTAAAAAACTACCTGCAGCAGCCCGGCCGCGCCCAGGCCCATCATCTTGCCCATCAGGAGCTGGGTGGGAGTCACCGACGACAGAAGGATCTCGATGACCCGGTTCTGCTTCTCCTCGGCAATGCCCTGGAGCAGGTAGCCTGAAGACATGAAGATGGAAATCGTCAAGAGAAAGAACATGATGAAGGGTCCCAGGAATCGCCCGACTCGCTTCAGCAGGTTGCCCTCGGGCTGGATCCGACCCTCCTTTGAGACTTGCATTTCCTTGTATCGTCCCGGTGTCAGGATCCTGGCCACGGCCTCTTCTTCCAGCCGCCCACTGGCCAGGCTGGCTCGCAGCAGTGCGCTCAACTGCCTCCGTCCGGTTCGGGTCAGTTGAGAGAAGATGCCCTTTTCAGCCGCGTAGACGACGATGTCGCCGCTCTGCAGATAACCGGCTTCCAGCAGGAAGACGGCACTGAGATCGCCCTTTTTGAGGTCGGCCAGAGCCTGGTCCAGATCGTCATAGGCCACAAGCCTGGAGTGAACCCTGGGGCCGGGCACCGGGAGCGGGTCCGTTGAAACGGTTGGCCGGGTGGCTGCCTGCAAGCTGAAGTCCAGAACGCGGGCGCGGTCGACGACACCGGCCGGACCTTGATTGGCCTGCGAGTCGCGGACGGCCTCCCGGGACAGCATGCTGGCCGCAAAGAGCCCGCCGATCATGAGCAGCGGCAGTCCAAGCAGGGTGAACAGGTAACCCTTGCGGGTCACGGTCACCAGGAACTCCCGCTTGGCTATGGACCAGATCTTGCTCATGAGTTGTCCCGCACCACCCGAATGAAAATCTCGTCCAGCGGAGTTCTGGCGCGCTGGAACGATTCGACCTCGGCGCCCGACTCCACCAGCCAGCGGAGGAATCGTGCCGCTTCCACTCCCTGCTTCAGGTAAACGGTAGCTGCGGCGTTATGGCTGGTGAAACGGTCGATGAGCGCGCACCTCCGGTAGTCCGCCCCGGAACGCACCAGGAACGAAGGTTCGGAGTGGCGGTTTTGAATGTCCTCGAGGTCCCCATAGAGTACCTGGCGTCCCCGATTGATCATGAAGACCCGGCGGCAAAGCGATTCCACCAGCGACATCTGGTGCACGGACAGCACCACGGTTTTCCCCTCTGCGGCCAGCTCCTGAATGGACCGGACCAGCAGATGAACGTTGATGGGATCCAATCCGGTGAAGGGTTCGTCCAGGATGAGGATGTCGGGGTCGGAGACGACGGTGGCGATGAATTGGACCTTTTGCTGGTTGCCCTTGGAGAGTTCCTGGACCGGCCGGTTCCTCAAATCGTCGATCTCCAGCCGCTTGAGCCAATCCCGGGCATTGCCGCGGACCCGGTCGAGGGAGACGCCCTTGAGCGTCCCCAGGTATTCCAGAACCGCCATCACCTTTTGCCGGAAATAGAGGCCGCGCTCTTCAGGCAGATAGCCGATGCGGTTCTTGTGGGCTTCTGAAATGGGCTGCCCCTGGATTTGAATGGATCCGGCGTCCGGGCGAATCAGGTCGAGAATGAGGCGGATGAGGGTGGTTTTGCCGGCTCCGTTCGGTCCCAGCAGACCGAAGATTTCGCCGCTGCCGATCTCAAAGGAGGCGCCATCCACGGCGACAACCGAACGGAAGTTCTTGCTGACCTCCTGAACCGAAATGATGGCGTTGGGAGCGACCATAAGCGGCCTACCTTATCACGAGGGCCTTGCCCGGTCTAAGGCAAACTTCTTCCCCGCCAGGCCCCGACTCTTGGGTGTCCATTTCAAGGTCTTTTGACTATAATGTCCCGGTTTTTCGGGGGCCGCAAGCGTCGAATGTTGAGCGATTTCGGCAGGGAAGCGCCTTTCGCCGAGAGAGGACACCAGACTCCAGGCCCCCTTTCCCGACGGGGGAGACTCCGGTCGCTAAAGAATCCATGGCAAGCGAATCGGCGGGTTCCAAGAGATCAGGGCTGAAACGCGTGCGCTCGCGGAGGGCTCTGGTGATCGAAGGCCTGTTCCTGATGGGTTTGTGGCTCCATCTCAGCGGCCGCTTCGACCCCTTCCACCTGGCGCTGGGCGTGGGGTCGGTATTGCTGGTGATGTGGATCAATGCACCTCTCAAGCAGACCCAACTCTACAGTGGCGATACTTTTGCCTGGGACCGGGCCAACTACTGGGCCCTGCTGGCCTATTTGCCCTGGCTGGGGTGGGAGATCCTGTTGGGCAGCATTCAGGTGGCCTACCTGGTGTTGCACCCCAGGATGCCGGTGGAGCCTTGCCTGGTCTACTTCCGGGTGAATCTGCCCAACCTGGCGGCCCGGGTGATCCTCGGCAACTCCATCACTCTGACTCCGGGAACGGTGACCATCCGAATCCGGGGGAATGAATTCGTGGTCCACGCACTGACCCGAGAGTCGGCGGAAAGCCTGGTTCACGGCACCATGCCGCGACGCGTTTCGAGGATCTTCAACGGTCCTCGAGAGGACGTGGTAAGCCAGGTTCGGGTGGTCAAGCTGGATAGCTCATCCGCAAATTGATGCAAGACGTCTTTCTCTACCTCGCCATCGTCCTGTCCGTCATCATTCCCTTGCCCTTCTACCGCGTGTTGAAGGGACCCACCATATTCGACCGGCTCCTGGGTGCAAGCGCCATCGGCACCAAGACGCTGGTGCTGGTCTGTCTGATCGGCTTTCTCTACGGGCGGATCGAGTTGTTCGTCGATATTGCCGTGGCCTACGCCATCCTGAACTTCATCGGTCTGGTTGCCGTGGCCAGGTACTTCCAGAGCCACCCCGAGGAAAGATGAACACCTTCAGAGAGCTGCTGGCATTGACCATGGTCTTCGCGGGGAGTTTCTTCCTTCTGGTGGGCAGCGTGGGCATTCTGCGCTTGCCGGACATTTTCTGCCGCACTCACGCCACCAGCAAGAACGACACCCTGGGCATCTTGCTGGCGGTGGGAGGCCTGGCGGTGTTCGAGGGGTTTACGCTGACAAGCCTCAAGCTGGTCACGGCCCTGGTCTTTGTGGCCCTGGGCTATCCCATCGGGTCTCACGTGCTGGTCAACGCGGCTGCACGCTTCCACTTGCGGCGACAGCCCGGTGGCGCCCCGCGGCGTGAAACAGGAGAGAATCCGTAATGGTCTTGGGCCTGGAGACCGTCCTGGGTTTGATGTTGCTGGCTTCAGCGCTGATTGCTCTTCGCTTGAAGAACCTGTTGGCGGCCGCCGTGACCCTGTCGGTCTTCAGTTTCATTTCAGCCCTGATCTACCTGGTGATGGGGGCGGTCGACGTGGCGTTCACCGAAGCCGTGGTGGGCGCCGGCATCACGGGAGTGCTGTTCATCGTGGTGCTGTTCCATACCTCCCGCCGGAGCATCGATTGAGAAAGATCTCACTGATCGCACTGGTTCTTTTCGGCGCCCTGCTGCTCTATGCCTCATCCGGCCTGCCCGGCCACGGCGACCCCGATGGCCCCAGCCACCGGGAGCAGAGCCGGGCGGGCTCCCCCGTGGCGGCGGCCCACTACATCCGGCATGCCGAAGGGGATGCGGCATCCCCCAATATCGTGACCGTGGTGCTGGCGGACTACCGCGGTTTCGACACGCTGGGAGAGACGATCGTGGGCTTGACCGCCGGACTGGTCTGCACTTTGATTCTCAGACGGAGCCCATGACCTCCAGTTCCAGAAATCCGATTCTGATCACCGCCAGCCGGTTGCTGGCTCCCTTCATACAGTTGTTTGCCCTTTACGTGATCTTTCACGGCCATTTCGGTCCCGGGGGAGGATTCCAGGGAGGCGCGCTGCTGGCCGCCAGCATTCTGATGCTTCGGCTCTCGGTGGGTGCGGAGAGGTCGGAACTCAAGTTCAGGAAATCCTGGGGCACGCCGGTGGGGGCGCTGGGAGCCATGATCTTTGCCGGTACCGGCCTGCTCACCCTCCTGCTGGGTGGCCGGTTCCTGGAATACCATTTTCTGCCGCTTCCGGATCTGAGCCGGGCCGAGCTTCATTCCGCCGGGATTCTCCTGATCGAGGTCGGGGTGAGCCTGGCTGTCATGGCGGTGCTGGTGGCCATTTACGACGACATCATGGAGGGACCCGGTGGAGATTGAGTTCATCGTGGGTCACAACCTGTACTGGATCATCTCTCTCCTGCTGCTGGTGGGACTCTACGGGATGCTGGCCAAGCGGAACCTGGTGAAGAAACTGGTGGGCATGAATATCTTCCAGACCTCCATCATCCTGTTCTACATTGCCATCGCCTCCAAGAAGAAGGCCACCGTTCCGGTCATTGACGCCGCATTGGGTTCGGTGGACCCCGCTCATTACATCAATCCGTTGCCGCATACCTTGATGCTGACGGCCATCGTGGTGAGCGTGGCCACCACCGGCGTGGGTTTTGCGCTGCTCATCAGCATCTTTCGGCGATACGGGACCCTGGACGAAGACACGTTGTTGAAACGAATGAGATGATTGAAGCCAACCTGCCCCTGCTGGTCCCGCTCAGCCTTCTCATTCCCGCCCTCCTCATCCCTCTGATTGGCCTCCGGGTTCCCGGCGCCGCCTACCCCCTGGCCTTGGCCGCGGTTCTGGCGTCCATTCCCATTGCGGGCTTCGGGTTGTTCCGGGTCATCGCCGGCGGACCCCTATCCTACACCCTGGGAGGCTGGGAAGCTCCGATCGGAATTGAGCTGGTGCTGGATCCGCTGGCGTCCTTCCTGACTCTGGTTGTGACGGTGGTTTCCTGCCTGGTGTTGATTCACGCCCGCCAGGTGGCATCGGTGGAGCACCCGGACAAGCGCATCCCCTACTACAGCCTGGTGCTGTTGCTGCTGGCCGGGTTCTGCGGAATCCTGTCGACCGGAGACCTATTCAATCTCTATGTCTTCCTGGAGATCAGCTCTCTTGCGGGCTACGGACTGGTAGCCATCGGGGACAAGCGGTCGCCGGTAGCGGCCTATCGCTACCTCATTCTGGGAAGCGTCGGAACCGGTTTCTACCTGTTGGGCATTGGATTCATCTATGTCATGAGCGGGTCCCTGAACATGGCCGACCTGGCTCGAATCCTGCCCCACATCCTCGACCAGCCCACCGTTCTGGCCGGGTTGATCCTGACGGTGACCGGCATCGGCCTCAAGATGGCGCTTTTCCCGCTGCACTTCTGGCTGCCGGACGCCTATTCCAGCGCGTCCTCGGCCACCTCGGCGCTGCTGGCGCCGCTGGGCACCAAGGTGGGCGCCTACATCCTCATTCGAGTTCTATTCTTCGTCTTCGACCCCGCCGAAGTGGAGCAGAGGGTGCCCATCGCTTCGGCAATCGCCTGGCTCTCGGCGGGGGGAGTCCTCTACGGGTCGATCATGGCCCTGGCCCAGCAGGAGCTCCAGCGGATTCTCGACT
>JAPOZE010000315.1 GCA_026706225.1 Acidobacteriota bacterium | reverse complement strand
CTGGCGTTTCAACTCCTGCTGGGGCTGGCCTCCTGGCTGTTGCGCCTGGCCACTGCCGATGCCGTGCAACCACAGTTTCCGGTGGTGGCCGTCACCACCGCCCACGTCGCCGTGGGCGCCCTGATCCTGGCGGCCAGCGTGATTCTGGCCCTGCAGACCTTTTCTGTCCGATCCGAAGACAGGCGGAGCGAGTCGCGCACCCCGGCAACCCCGGTGAATCCATGAGCAGCGCCGAAAAAATCCTGAAGGTCGGAGGAATGGCGGTTGCAGAGGCTCCGGCGCTGCCGGTTCTGCTGGGCCCCGACGGCGCCAAGGCCAAGACTGCCGGCCGCGGAAGGGTCCTGTCCGCCTGCGGAGCACGGGCGTCGGCATACCTGGAGCTGGCCAAGCCGGAAGTGACCTTCCTGGTTCTGGTGGCGGCCGGGCTGGGATTTGCCATGGCTTCTCCCGGACTGGACTTGCCGGGCTTGATGCGGCTGCTGCTGGGGACCGGCCTGCTGGCTGCCGGGACAGCCGCCCTCAACCACTGCCTGGAGTGGTCCGACGACGCCAAGATGCGCAGGACCGTGCGGCGGCCGATTCCTTCGGGGCGCCTGGCGCTATGGGAGGGCTACAGCCTGGGAGTGGTTTCGGCATTGGCCGGAACCGCTTGCCTGGTCTTGGGGGTGAGTCCGCTGGCAGGACTGATCGGACTGGCGGCCTGTCTGGCCTACCTGTGCGGTTATACGCCGTTGAAGCGAAAGACGGCTTGGTGTACCTTTGTGGGAGCGTTCCCGGGAGCGGCGCCCGTGCTGATCGGATGGACGGCGGCCGCCTCGCTCTCGGCGGAAGCCTGGGTGCTGTTCGCCATCCTGTTCCTGTGGCAGTTCCCCCACTTTATCGCCATCGCCTGGATGTATCGGGAAGACTACGCCAGGGCGGGGCTGTTGATGCTTCCGCGGGGCGATGCCGGGGGAAGGCGGGCGTTCCGCCAGATCATGGGATACTCGCTGGTCCTGGTTCCCGCCAGTCTGGCTCCGGTCTGGTTGGGAATGGCCGGTTCGATCTACCTGGCGGCGGCGCTTTGCCTGGGAGCCGGATTTCTCTATTGTGCCTGGCGGGCCTACGCCCAACGCACCAAGCAGCAGGCCAGGCTGTTGCTCCACGTCACCGTCATCTACCTTCCGCTGCTCTACCTGATGATGGTGCTCGACAAGGTGGGAGCCTGAAATTCTCCTCAGCCCGGGCTGAGAGAGCATCTACCAAGGAGATTCCTCTATGGCGCTTGCGTTGGCAATTTTGATCTGGGCGATTGTGCTGGCGTCCGTTGTCCTGTTTACGGGGGAGTTCGGATGATTTCCGCCGCAAATCTCCGAGCACGGCGATGCCATGGACGCCCAGTTCAACCTCACCCTGGTTGTGGTGGCCATCGGCTTCATTCTGGCTCAGGTGGCTCTCGGCTACTACGTGTGGCGGTACCGCGACCGGTCCGGCGCACGGGCCGTCTATACGCACGGCAACGCCAAGGTCGAGGTGGCGACCGTCCTGATCACCCTGGTCACCTTTGTGACCCTTGCCATCATCGGTCAGCGCGTCTGGATCGGTCTACATTTGGAGGATATGCCCGAGGATGCCGTCCAGGTCGAAGTCACGGCTCAGCAGTTCGCCTGGAACTTCCGCTATCCCGGTCCCGACGGCAAGTTCGGAAAAACCGCCACCCGCCTGATCAACGACCAGTTGAACCCGGTGGGACTCGACTCCCGCGATCCTGCTTCCAACGACGACGTCGTCACCCTCAACCGCATGGCAATCCCGGTGAACCGCGATATCCGGCTCACCCTTCGTTCCAAGGACGTCACCCACAGTTTCTTTGTGCCGGCCCTGCGCTTCAAGCAGGATACGACTCCGGGGCTGGCCGTCCCGGGCCATTTCAAGGCGCTGAAGACGGGGGAATATGAAATCGCCTGCGCGGAGTTGTGCGGGTTGCAGCATTACAAGATGAAAGGGTTCCTGATGGTCATGTCGGACCAGGAATTCGAAGCCTGGCTGAAGGAGCGCGCCGAATTCTGATCCGAACCAACGGCCCGCGGTCCCGGCCAACAAGGGAGATTGTTCATGTCTGATTCAGCCCATCCTGCCGTCCATCCGGCACCGACGACATTCATGCGCAAATGGGTATTCAGCACAGACCATAAGATCATCGGGATCCAGTACTACTTCCTGGCGCTGATCGCGGTCTTCACCGGCTTGGCGCTTTCCGTGCTGATGCGGCTGCGGTTGGCCTGGCCCGCCGAGTCCTGGCCCTGGCTGGAGAAGATTTTTCCGGTGGGGTTCGAAGGCGGGGTGATGTCGCCGGAGTTCTACCTGGCCATGCTGACCATGCACGGCACCATCATGGTTTTCTTCGTCTTGACCACGGCTCCTCAGGGCGGATTCGGCAATTACTTCCTGCCGATCCAGATCGGGGCCCACGACATGGCCTTTCCGGTGCTGAACATGCTGTCCTTCTGGGTCACTTTCCTGAGCATGGGGGTGATGTTCGCGGCCTTCTTCGTGGCCGGAGGGGCGCCGATATCCGGCTGGACGGCCTACGCGCCGCTCAGCGCCTTGGGCGAGGTGGCCGGACCCGGACTGGGGTCGGGTCAGGACCTGTGGATCATCAGCATCGCTCTCTTCTGTATCGCCTCCCTGCTGGGCGCCCTCAACTTCATCACCACCGTTCTCAACATGCGGACCAAGGGAATGTCGCTGATGAAGATGCCGCTGACCGTCTGGACCTGGTTCACCACCGCCATTCTGGCCCTGCTTTCGTTCCCCGTGTTGCTGGCCGCCGGAATCCTGCTGTTGCTCGACCGGCTCGGTGGAACCAGCTTCTTCATCCCGGCCGGCCTGGTGGTGAGCGACACCGTCATCGAGAGCTCGGGCGGCTCTCCCATCTTGTGGCAGCACCTCTTCTGGTTCTTCGGGCACCCCGAAGTCTACATCGCCATCCTTCCGGGGATGGGAGTGGCCTCCCAGTTGTTGTCGACCTTCGCCCGCAAGCCGATTTTCGGCTACCACGCCATGGTGGTGGCCGTCTTCGCCATCGGCATGCTGGGGTTCTTCGTTTGGGGGCACCACATGTTCGTGAGCGGCTTGAGCCCCTTTTCGGCCCTGGTGTTCTCCATCCTGACCCTGGCCATCGGCGTGCCCTCGGCCATCAAGACCTTCAACTGGCTGGGAACCCTGTGGGGCGGCAAGATCCGCTTCACCACCGCCATGCTCTTCGCCATCGGCTTCGTCTCGCTCTTCGTCTCCGGCGGCATCACGGGCCTTTTCCTGGGGCAGACCTCGGTGGATGTGCAGCTTCACGACACCTACTTCCCGGTCGCCCACTTCCACATGATCATGGGGGTGGCGGCCATCTTCGGTATCTTCGGGGCCACCTACTACTGGTTCCCCAAGATGTTCGGGCGCATGCTTCACGAGGGGCTGGGCAAGCTGCACTTCTGGTTGACCTTCATCGGAGTGAACGCCATCTTCATCCCCATGCACCTGATGGGGATCATGGGGCAACTGCGGCGCTACGCGGAGTCCACCGAGTTCAAGTTCATGGAACCGCTCCAACCCTACCAGGAATTCGTCACCATCGCGGCCTTCGTGACGGCGGCCGCCCAGCTCCTGTTCCTGGTGAATTTTTGCTGGGGGATGTTCAAGGGCAAGAAGGCCGGCGAAAACCCCTGGGAGGCCACCACCCTGGAATGGATCACCGCTTCTCCGCCGCCCCATGACAACTTTGGCGGGAGAGAACTGGTGGTTAACCACGGGGCCTATGAGTATGGGGTTCCGGGAGCGCCTCGGGACTACGTGATGCAGACCGATCCGCCGCTCGAGACAACGAAATAGGGTGGCCGTCGGGTCGCTTGCGGAGGTTCGGTCATGGCTGTGGCCATCGCACCCCCTGAAGTCAAGCCGGATACCGGAAGGGAAGACCGCGTCCAGCAACCGGGCGGACCGGGAGGCGGTTCAGGAACGGAGGGGGGATCCGGCAGGCGGGGGGACGGCGGCGGCAGGCGGCTGCGTCCCGACAGCTATCAGTTGGGGATGTGGCTGGCTCTGGCCTCGATTTCCATGATGTTTATCGGTTTCAGCAGCGCCTATATCCTGGGACAGGGGACCAACAGCCGGTGGCAAGCCATGGCGGCGCCTCCCTTGGTCTGGATCAATACGGTGATCCTGCTGGCCAGCAGCCTCAGCCTGGAGTTGGCTCGCAGAGCGCCGGCCGCCAACGAGTTGAAGCGGTGGATGACCCTGACCTGTTTGCTGGGAGCGGCCTTTCTGGTTGGCCAGCTCTGGATCTGGAGGCTGTTGGGCGATCAGGGCATCTACCTGAGCGGCAATCCGCATAGTTCTTTCTTCTACCTGTTGACGGGAGTCCATGGCGTGCATCTGCTGGGGGGCGTGGCGGGGCTGGCCACCTTGACGGCCAGGGCCTGGAGCTCGGCGCCCGGGGTCCCGGCAAGAGCCTCCTTGAATGTCACGGCGCTCTACTGGCACTTCATGGACGGGCTCTGGATTTATCTATTGGTTCTACTGTTTTTCTGGAGGTAAGCACGGATGGCAGACGCTCGTGTGGAAAATACGGGATTGCAGGTGTGGGGAGGTGGCACCCTGCCCTACTCGGTGTCTCACATCAAGTTGGGGATGTGGCTCTTCATCGTTTCCGATGCCCTGACCTTCTCCGCCTTGTTGTTCGGCTACAGCTACGTCAGGATAGCCACCCCGGACTGGCCGACCCCCTTTCATTTCTGGCCGACCATCGTCTTCGCCACGTTGATGACCGCCGTTCTGCTGTCGAGCAGCCTGACCATGGTGCTCGCCGTCAATGCGGCCCAGCGGGGCGATCGCAAATGGACCATTCGCTGGATCCTGTGGACGGCCTTTTTCGGCGCCGCCTTCATCGTGCTGCACGGCATGGAATGGATGGGGCTCATGAACCAGGGAATGACGCTGACCGGGAATCCTTGGGGGTCGCCGCTGTTCGGGGCCACTTTCTTCGGGATCACCGGCATGCACATGTTTCACGTGTTTACCGGAGTGGTCTATCTGTTGGCAATCGCCGGGGGAGTCGCCAGGAAGCGGTTTCACTCCGAACACGTCGAGGTCTGCGGCTTGTACTGGCACTTCGTGGACCTGGTCTGGATGTTCGTGTTTCCCCTGGTCTACCTGCTGTCCGTCGACATGGGCGCATAGACGCCCCACAGATTGTCAGACTGAAGAGGAGATTCGCCGATGGTTGAGACGTTGCTGCTGCTAGCCTTGAACCTGCTTCTGGGAGCCGGGTGCGTATTTGCGGTGCTGCGCCAGACGCCCCAGGACGTGCTGACGCTGGACGGACTGTTCCTGTCCATCTCCTGCATGGTTTTGGCCATGGTGTTCTTTCTCAACGGCTACTGGACCTTGCGCAGCCAGGAACTGAGTCCGTTGCTGCAACGGCTGCTCCCGAAGAGGAAGGAACCGGCGAAGCCCGAGGCCCACCCCGTGGTTCGCAAGGAGGTGCCCCTGGTTCTCGACCATGGCGCGCACAGCGCCATGGGGAACCGGCTGGTCTTCACGGTCTGGTTCTGGTTGGTGCTCATCACCCTGGTGGAAGTGTTTCTGGCATACATCAAGCTGGGCGTGATCACCATGCTGATCCTGCTGCTGGGGTTCTCGTTGGTGAAGGCGGCCCTGATCATCGCCTATTTCATGCACCTGCGGTTCGAAAAGCGGAGCCTGATGTGGACGCTGATGCCCGCCATGGTGGTCACCATCTGTCTCCTGGCCGTCTTTTTCCCCGACAGCTTCCGGTTGCTGGAATTGCGCCCCTGACGGGAGGCGGGTTGCGCCATGCTTGATGCCTGCAGCAGCCGTTTGCGAACGATCCGGCCATTTCTGGCGGCGGTTGTCGTGCTGGTTTGCCTCTTCGAGGCAGAGGCGTTCGCCCAGGGCTGCGCCATGTGCAAGACTGCCGCCGAGGCTCAGCCGGAGCCGGCGATCTCTGCCCTCGGCCGGGCCATCCTCTTCCTGTTGACTCCTCCCGTGGCCATCATGGGGACCATCCTGGTCTACACGTTCCGGAAAGACTCCTCCAGTCGGGATGCATGATTGAACTTGCCGGCCTCCCGGCCCTCAACGCCGGCCTCAATACCGCCGCTGCCTGCTGTCTTTTGATGGGGTACTACGCGATCCGCCGCCGCCGTGTCGCCATTCACAAGCGGTTCATGGTGGCTGCGCTGGGGTTCTCCGTCCTCTTCCTGACTTCCTACCTCATCTACCACTTTCAGGTCGGGTCGGTCGCCTATACCGGGACGGGGTGGGTTCGACCGGTCTACTTTTCGATCTTGCTGAGCCACATCGTCCTGGCCGCCGCAGTCCTGCCCTTGGCCGCCGTCACTGTCTATCGGGCCTGGCATGAGCGGTTCGAGTCCCACAAGCGGTTGGCGCGCTGGACTCTTCCGATCTGGCTGTACGTCTCCGTGACCGGGGTGATCATCTACTGGATGCTCTATCATTGAGTTTCATGCCTGATCCCATGTCGAAACAACGCGACAAACTCGAGACCCCCAAGCGACTTGGCCTCGGATGGGGAGCCAACCTCCTGGCCGTGGCCTTCGTGTTTCTGGCGATATTGGTCCCCTTCCTCTTCTGGCAGCAGACCTGGTTCGGCACCGCTCTGAGCGACGAGGAACTCCGCAAGAATCTGGATCCTGTCGCCAAGCCGCGCAAGATTCAGCACGCCCTGGTGCAACTCTCGCAGCGGCTGACCGATTCAGGCCCCGCCGCTGTCGCCTCCTGGTATCCCGACGTAGGGAAGCTGGCGGCGCACCCGACCCCTGAAGTGCGCATGACGGTGGCCTGGTTGATGGGGCAAGACCCCACCGAGGCTCAATTCCGGGACCGACTGACTCGACTGCTTCAGGATGCCGATCCTCTGGTTCGACGCAACGCCGCCCTCTCTCTGGTGGCTTTCGGGGAGGCAAGCGGCCGGGAGGAGGTGCGGGGCATGCTGGCCCGCCGGCGCATCCTGGCTCCGGCTGCCGGCGAGCTGCTCTTCCAGCGGAGCGAAGGGGACAGCGTGCGCGCGGGAGCCCTGGTGGCCCGCATTCAGGTGGATGCCGCGACCCATGAGGAGGTTCGCGCTGCCGTGCCGGGGGTTGTGGATGAGAGACTGGCGGAGGAAGGGACGACGGTATCGGCAGGTCAGCCGCTGCTCTCCCTGGCGCCTGAAGAAGACCAGGTGTGGGAAGCCCTTCGGGCCCTGTATTTCATCGGGGAAGTGAGCGACCTGCCGCTCATTCAGCCATTTCTGCCGGAGAATCCGATGCTGTCCGATCGAGTTCGGCAGCAGGCGGGTTTCACCATCGGCGCCATCCGCGGCAGAGCCGGCCTGGCAAAGCCCGGGGATGACCAACCGGGTTCGCCCTAAATCGACATCTCTCCGACCACGGCCTCAACGTCGTCGATGGGCTCCATTTCGATGGCGTCCCAGGGACAGCCGTCCAGAAAGGATCCGTCGGGTCCCTGGCTGGTGCACTTCTTGCAGCCGATGCAGAGGAATGGGTCGACCTCGATGTGGCCGAAGGGAGGGTGGTCTTCGTCGGGCACCCAGAACATGCAGTCGGCCACGGGGCAATAAGGGACACAGGCCGGGGAACCGGCGCAGCCGGTGCAGCACTCCGTGATGACGGCGATGGCGCGGGGCTTTTTCTTGCGTGGGGTTTCTATTCCTTCAGACTTGGGCTCCAGCTTGGGCAGGGAAGCAATTTCGTCCAGTGGGTACATCCATCCTCCGGGTCAAGACAGGGTTGAAAACGGGTTATCTGCAATAAACGCCCCATCATAGCACAGGTTCCGGGGCCGTCCAATGGGCGCCGTGCACTTGCATTCGGGTTGCCTTTTGCTTGCAAGATCGGGTTTGTTTCCTGTAGTTTGGCCCGTGCAATTGGGGAAAGGGGTGTCGGACTGAGCCGGATTTGGCCAATTCCAACTGGGAGCCCGTATGGAAATCGTAGTGCCGATCGCCCTGGTGCTGCTGGGACTGGGGGCCTTGTCCCTGGCCCTGGGTGGACTGGTCCGGTTGGGGAGAGAGAGGTCGGAGTTCCGGCTCTTCGGGTTGGAAGTGCACAGCCGGTTGGGTGCGTTGAACGTTCTGGCAGTGGCGCTGGCGCTCCTTTTTCTGGCCTACTCCTCTTGGCGGCAAGACTCCCTGATTCGCGGGTTGCGGCCGGAATTGGAGGGAGCTCGGGAGGAGGCCAAGGATCGATTGGCCCGCCTGGAGGTAGCGACCCGGTCGCTACAGGATCTTCGGGCACAGGTTCAGAAGCTGACCGAGCAAAAGCAGGAGTTTCAGCGGATTGCCGGCCGCCGCCAGACCGAGCTGGCGGCGCAGGGCAAGTCCCTGGAGGCGGCGCTTCACGGCCAAGAGCAGGCGGCTGCCGGATTCCGGGAAAGCCTGGCTGAATTGAGCCGGCTGCTGGAGGCCCTGCAACGGCAAAAGGAAGCGGCTGTCGGAGACTCCCTCCAGTTGAAGCAGGAACTCCGCTCGGCCGAGTCCAGGCTGGATCTGGCCCGGCAGAGCCAGGAGGAACTGAGGGGAAGCCTCTCGCGGCTTTCCGCCGAAAAACAGAACGAATCGAAGAGTCTCCAGGAAGAGATCCGCAAGCTCAGGGCTTCTCTTTCCGACCAGCAGCGGCGAACCGGTCTGCTGAGAGAGGGCCTGATTTCCCGGGAAGCCCACGACTGGTCCCTGGAACAGGAAATCGAAAAACTGGCCAACCTCATTTCCGACGAGCCTGAAACCAGCTTCTCCCGCCAGACCGACATCGCCCGCACCCTGCAGAGAATCCACGAACTCCTCCGGGAAGGCGCCGCCCTGGCCCAGCAGGCCAAGGCCGCCGAGACCCGCCCGCGCGGACCCCGGACCGTGTCCGCCGACTCCGACTGAATCACCCTTCCTGAGACCAGCGGCCGCTGGCCGCCGGTTGGCGAAAGTGGTCGTAGACGTTCCTGGCGATTCGGGGAGAGGTTACGGCGACCAGGCGATCCAGCGGCGCGGCGGCGATTTGCGGGACGCTCCCCAGGCGTTGCAGCAGCCGCTTGGCGGTCTTGTCGCCGACCCCGGGTATCCGGGTGAGCACCGAAGTGAGGGTGCGGCCGGAGCGGCGCCGGCGATGAAAGGTCACGGCGAAGCGGTGGGTTTCGTCCCGGATGCGCTGGATCATCCGCAGGACCGGAGAATGCCTGTGCAGGCGGATGGGTTCCTGCTCGCCACCTCTGACGTAGATGAGCTCTTCCTTCTTGGCGATGCTGGCCAGAGGCTGGGTGGTCAGGTCCAGGGCGTCCAACGCGGCAGCGGCGGCATGGAGCTGTCCCACTCCCCCGTCCACCAGGACCAGGTCCGGCAAGGCCCGGCGTTCCTGCAGGAGCCGGCGGTAGCGGCGGGAGATGACTTCCACCATGCTCTTGAAGTCGTCCGGACCGCTGACCGTCTTGATGATGTATTTCCGGTAGTCGGCCTTCTTCATTCGGCCCTCCTCCCAGACCACCATGCAGGCCACGCAATCCGACCCTTGAATGTTGGAAACATCGAAGGACTCGATCCGCTTGGGAGGGTTTTCCAGGTCCATCAACTCGGCCAGAGCCTCGCCGATCATCCGGCTGCCGGGGTTCAGGGTGCGGAAGCGTTGGTCGAAGGTCAGGCGGGCGTTCCTTTGGGCCAGTCCGACGAGGTGCTTCTTGGGACCGCGGAGAGGTTCCTTCACAACCACTTTTCTTCCCTTCCGCCTCGAAAGATAGGCAGCCAGGATGGATTGATCCTCGAAGCCGCAGGAAACCAGGACCTCGTCGGGGGTAAAGCTGGAGCCGAAGTAATACTGCTTGAGCAGCGAGGCCAGGATGTCTCCGTTGCCGGCGCCGCCGGCCAGGTCTTCCCAAAAGTACTGGTGCCGGTCCACCACGCGGCCGCTTCGCAAATGGAACAACTGCACGGCCGCCTTGCTGTCCTCCCGATGGAGCGCGAAGACGTCCACGTCGGCAGTTCGGCTGGAGGACATGCGTTGCGGCTCGGAGAGCTGGTCGATGGTCCGGATCATGTCCCGCAGGTGGGCCGCCAGCTCGAACCGTTCCTCGTCGGCGGCCTTCAACATCTTGCCGCGCAGACTCTTGATGAGCTCGCGCCGCTTCCCCTCCATGAACCACCTGAGGTCCTGGACCCTGCCGGCATACTCCTCCCGGCTGCACACCGAAGCCACGCAAGGCCCCATGCAGCGCTTGATGTGGTAGTCGAGGCACACCCTGGGCCG
>JAPOZE010000091.1:572-10416 GCA_026706225.1 Acidobacteriota bacterium | reverse complement strand
GTCTGAGCCTCGCTCAGGACGGCCAGGTCCACCATACGACTGCCCGCCTGCAGCGTCTTGAAAATCCTTTTCCTGCGGTCGTCCCGGCTGAGTTCCCCAGCCAGGAACACCAGGACGGTAGCCGGGTTGGGACGGGCCAGATAGTCGGCCAGGTCCTTGACTTGCCGGTCTCGCAGCTTCATGACTCCCCGGATGTGCAGGACCTGCCTGGGCGCAAACAGGGAGGGGGTCAAGGCCGAGGTCAGCAGCTCATCCAGCCGGGTCTGGTCCAGATCGACACTCGAACCTGGCGGTTCGCCCCCCCAGGCCTCGGTCAAGGCCTCCATGAGAGCCTTCCTGGCCGCATCTCTCAAGTAGGCGTCCGGACCGAAAATGAAATAGGCCGGGCTGAACTTCCCTTGCCGGAGGTGGGCCTGGAACTGGGAAAAGGACATGTCTGTCAGAAGGATTCCAGGATGGTGCTCACCAGATCCCGGGAAAAGGCCTTGGCCAGCCGGTCCAGAGCCGGGCCTTCCTCGGGGAAAAAGTCCTCGGAAGCCCGGCTGATTTCGAACTCTTCCCGGAAGAAATAGTTGCGATTCTGGAAAAGAAGCTTATTGGACTTGGAGTCCTTCAGCTCGACTCGCAGGCGCACCGTCACCAGGAAGGTCGACCCTGCCCTGCCCGAGAAGATCACCGGCGTCGAGGTGAACCCGGTGACGACTCCCGTCAGCACGGCCGCGGCCGAAGCGGGATGGGAGGCAATGCGGTAGCGTGTGCGTGAGGTCAGCTCGTCCACCACCGCCGAGGTCAAGCGCTGCTCCAGCCGGTACTTGGTCGTCCGGTTGGTGAAAATGGGAACGGCGATGGAATCGACCGACTCGGGGATGGCCGTGGCCTTCCCGGCCAGGCGGTACCCGCAGCCGGCAGCCAACAGGCCGCTCAGCAGACAGACTGCCAACGCCGGAAACATCCCGGCCGGCGAGCGCGCGATTGTCTGCCGAGCCCGTTGCCCTTCACACCACGATATTGACCAGTTTTCCCGGAACATATATCAGCCGTTTGGGGGGCTTGCCGTTCAAATGGCGCTGCACCGACTCCTGGCCCAAAGCCGCCTCCCGAGCCTGGGCTTCGGTCAGGTCGGCCGGAAGGTTCAGTCGCCCCCGGACCTTGCCGTTGACCTGAAGCACCAGCGTGATCTCCTCCTCGGCCGCCAGCAGGCGGTCGGCCCGGGGCCAGGGCCGCTGGTGAATCGAGTAGGGACGCCCCTTCACTGCCCAGAGCTCCTCCGCCATAAAGGGGGCCACCGGCGCCAGCATCAGGAGCAACGCATCGGTGGCTTCCTCAAAGGCCTCCCGGCCGACCGGCTGCCTGGCAGCTTCATGAAGCGCATTGGTGAACTCCATGAGCGACGAGATCACGGTGTTGAAACGAAACCCCTCGATGTCGCTCGAGACCTTGAGCAGAGTCTTGTGGGTCCAGCGGCGCAGGTCCCGGTCGGGCTTCCGGGTCCGCACGGAGGAAGGCTCCCGAGGGGGCGGCCGCAAGATCACTTCCCAGGCGCGGCGCAGCCAACGAAAGGTTCCGGAGAGACCGTTGGTGTTCCAGGGAGTGGACATTTCGAAATCGCTGATGAACATCTCGTAGGCACGCAGGGCATCGGCGCCCCAGTCTTCCACCATTTCGTCGGGCGTGATGACGTTTCCCCGGCTCTTGGACATCTTTTCTCCGTCCTGACCCAAAATCATCCCCTGATTGCGCAGGGATTTGAAGGGCTCGCTAAACGGCAGGTGACCCAGGTCGCAGAGCGCCTTGGTCCAGAAGCGGGCGTAGAGCAGGTGCATGACCGCGTGCTCGGCCCCTCCCACGTACATGTCCACCGGCAGCCAGTAGTCCACTTGCTTGCGGTCGAAGGCGGCCTGGTCGTTGCGAGGACTCACGAATCGCAGGAAGTACCAGGAGGAGCAGGCGAAGGTTCCCATGGTATCGGTCTCACGGCGCCCTTGGATGCCGCCGGGAAGGGACACCTGGACGAACTCGGGAATGGCTGCCAGGGGCGACTCTCCGCTGCCGGTGGGCTCGTAGTGGCGAACCTCCGGCAGCCGCACCGGAAGATCGGCGGCAGCCACGGGAACCTCGCCGTCGGAGGTGTGAACGATGGGGATGGGGGTGCCCCAGTAGCGCTGGCGGCTGATCCCCCAGTCGCGCAACTTGTAATGGACACTGGATCTGCCCCGATAGGTTTGCTCCAACCAGTCGGTGACCCTGTCGACGGCCTCGCCGGTGGGGGTGCCGTCGAAGGAGCCGGACCGGCTCATGACTCCCTCGCCCGTCCAGGCCTCCTCCATGGTGTCGGACTGCAGCGGTTCATCCCGGCCCGCCGGTTGGATCACCACCCGGATCTCCAGGCCGTGCCGGCGGGCGAACTCGAAGTCTCGCTGGTCGTGGGCCGGGACCGCCATGATGGCGCCGGTCCCATACCCCATCAGCACATAGTCCGCCACCCAGATGGGGATGGCTGCGCCGTTGACCGGATTGGTGGCGTGGGATCCCAGGAACACACCCGTCTTGGCCCGCCCCTGGGCCGTCCGATCCAGATCGCTCTTGCCCCGGACCTGCTGACGATAGGTCTCGACCTCTTTTGCCGATGAAGGAGCGGTGAGGGCGGGTACCAGAGGGTGCTCGGGCGCCAGCACCATGAAAGTGGCCCCCCAAAGCGTATCGGGACGGGTGGTGAACACGGTCAGCGGCCCGGCGGCGGTGGCGAAACTGACTTCGGCTCCCCGGCTGCGTCCGATCCAGTTGCGCTGCATCAGCTTGATGCTCTCCGGCCAGTCCAGGCCCTCCAGGTCGGCCAACAGACGGTCGGCGTAGGCGGTGATGCGGAAGAACCACTGCAACAGCCGTTTCTTCTCGACCAGGGCTCCGCTTCGCCAGCCGCGGCCGTCCACCACCTCTTCGTTGGCCAGCACCGTCTTTTCCACCGGGTCCCAGTTCACGGAGGATGCCTCTCGGTAGGCCAGCCGAAAGCGGCTAAGATAGTCCTTTCTCCCGGCGGCCGGCAATTGCCTCCAGGCCTCGGCGGTGATGGCAGGGGCTCCGGGGATGTCGTCGCTGCCCCGCCTCGCCAACTCCTCCTCCAGGCCGGAGATGGGACAGGCTTTCTGCAGCCGCGGGTCGTACCAGGAGTGGTAGAGCTGCAAGAATACCCACTGGGTCCAACGATAGTATTCGGGCTGGGAGGAGTTGATCTCCCGGCTCCAGTCAAAGGAGATGCCCAGCAGCCGCATCTGCCGCTTGTAGTTGGCGGCGAAGCGGCCGATGAGCCTGGCCGGGTTGGTCTTCAGACGGATGGCCGCGTTTTCGGCGGGAAGGCCGAAGGCGTCCCAGCCCATGGGATGAAGGACGTTGTCGCCCCGCATGCGGTAGTAGCGACTCAACACGTCGGTGGGGACGTAGTTCCGGCAGTGCCCAACGCTGAGCCCGTCCCCCGAAGGGTAGGGAAAGAAATCCAGCACGTACCTCTTGGGGCGGCCGTCGGCCGGAGCGGTCCGATAGAGCCCGTCCCGTTCCCAGCGGTCGGCCCACTTGGCTTCGATCCTGCCGGGGGTGTATTTAGGAGTCATGAGGGTATTGCAGCCAAGGGAGAAAACGCCGGAAATCCTTTGCCTGGTTTGACTTTCAGCCGTTCCACCCAACCTGCGGCGATGTTAGCAGAGCGCCGAAAGAAGGGTCAAGCTCGGGCCGGGCTCAGAGCCGCTCAAATTGGGGTTGCCCGCGAGGGACGAACGTTTCATAATGAGATACCGTTTCGGGTCCGCAAAAAACCCTCAAAAACAGGTGCAGACCATGTCTCTCAACAGGCCTTTCGGCCCTGGTGCAATTCTGCCGGGAATCCTGGTTGCCGGTTGGTTGGCAGTCGCCTTGGCGCCGGTCCCGGCAATTGCGGAGGACAAGCCCCAGGAAACCGAAAAAGTGGCCGGTGACTCCTCCTCCGGATTCACCCTCAAGGTGCCGGTAGAAGTGGTGGTGGTGAATGCCATCGTCACCGACCGGGACGGCAACCCCATCACCGATCTGACCGTCGACGATTTCGAGGTTCTCGAAAACCGCAAGAAGCAGACCATCCAGTCGTTTTCCCAGGAAATCTACCAGAGCCGGCAAAGCTCCCTGACCTGGGGCAGCGCGGTCGGCGCCGAGCAGCCGGCGCCTGAGGCGGCCCCCGAAAAGCCCCGTCTGCTGAGCCTGGTCATCGACGACCTCACCTATCCTCCGACGGGCACCCTCAGCCGCACCATCCAGGCCATTCGCGGATTCGTGGAAAGGGGATTGAAAGAGGGAAACTACATCTCCATCATGACGGCCTCCCGCGGCTATTTCGTCCCCTTCACTCAGGACAGCGAACTGCTGCTGGCCGAGATTGGCAGAATCCACAAGAAGCTGGATTTCACGGCGTCGATGAACCGAGCGGGATGCCTCAGGATGACCGACGCTCAAGCCGAGGAAATCCATGTCATTGCGTCCTCGCCGGGCAACCGGGCCTTCGACGTGGCCATGGCCGAAGCCGAGGATTGCGGGGTAGGCCAAGCCTCGGCCAATCCGCTGAGCGCCAACGCAAACCAGCGAGTCGGGATCGGCGCAACCGGCCCGGATGCAAACCAGCAGGTCGTTGAAGCCTATGTGCGCACCATGGCGGCCCAGCACCTGTCCCTCAAAAAGGGCCGCACCCGGCGCCTGATGGACGTTCTGCGGGGGCACATCCGCTCCCTGGGACCGGTGGAGGCGCAGAAATCCCTGGTGCTGCTCTCGGCAGGCTTCCTGCACCGGGCGCTTCGCTACGAGCTGGAGCGCCTGGTCGACATGGCGCTGAAGACCGGCATCATCTTCAATTCCATCCGGACCACCGGGCTGGAAACCAGCTCCCTGTACGACGTCAGCGATAATTTCACCAACAACAGCAGTCTCCGGCTCGACAAGTCCCTGCTGGTCACGGAGGACCGCAGGCAAAAGGGGATGTCCCTCGAGTACCTGGCCCGGGCGACGGGAGGCATCTACTTCAAGGACAACAACGACCTGGGGGCGGGGCTGAGGCAAGTGGTGGACCAGCAGTTTTCCTACTATGTCCTGAGCTACGCCACCCCTCCCAAGAAACCCGACGGGCGCTACTACAGGCTTCGAGTGAAAGTCTCGCGGCCCGGGGTCCGGGTCACTCACCGCAAGGGCTTCCATGCCCCCAAGGAGCGCTTGTCCCCGGAGGAACAGAAGAAGAAGGACATGCTGGAAGCCATGCGGGCGCCCACGGATCTCAGGGAAATCCCGCTGCAGATGTCCTACCACGGCTCCCGCCTGGATGGAGACACCTACCGGTTGGAGATCGTGACCCGGTTGGGCTTCAAGGATCTCCCCTTCCTGGTCGAAGAGGGCAAGCGGATCAATCGGATCAACCTGGCCGTGGTCGCCTTCGACGCCAAGGAGAAGTATGTCGGAGGAGACGAGAAGGCCTGGAACTTCAAGCTCGGCGACAGCAGCTACCAGGCCCTGCTGCAATCGGGCCTGACCTCCAAGGTCGTGCTGGAGGTTCCGGCGGGGAGGTACCTGGTCAAGGTCGCGGCCCGGGAGAACCTCAATGCCGGACTGGGATCTCTTCGTCGAACCGTCGAGGTGCCATTGCCGGCAGACCGGGAAATCATGGGGACCCTGGCAAGGGCCGTGCACCGCGGATTCCAGGCATCCGAGCAACAAGACGATCTGAATCTGGATTTCAAGGCCGACTTCTTCTACCAGGAGTCCGAGCGGGCTCTGGTCCTGATCTCGGCCACGGTCGCCCACAGATCGGATGGGAACACCCCAAGGAGCTGGCTGCCCGGGAAAGACCTCCGCCTGATGGGAGTCGCTTTCTCCGACGACGGGCAGGCCGCTTCGATTTTCAGCCAGACTTTCCCGCAGGCCAATGAAGAGGCGGAATCGGTGGTGGAAGGATTTCTCAAGCTGAAGCCGGGCAAGTATCGCATCAAGCTGGTGGTCGCCGACCGCCACGCCAGATTGGGCACGGCCGAGCAGTCCCTGTGGATTCCGGACCTTCCCCGGGATGCGCTCATGACCAGCAGCCTGGTCTTGAGTCAGGACCTGCAGCCCTCTTCCCCGGCGGTGGCCGGAATGCAGGTCCCGGAAGCCCGCTGGCTGTTTCACCGCGGGTTCCGGGTGAAGCCGGCGATCGGCAACGAAATCGCTCCTCCCCAACCTCTGGCCCTGTTCTACAAGCTCTACAACGCCTCCAAGCTGGAAGAGGGCAATCTCACGGCTCACGTCCAGGCGGTCAAGGACAGTGGCGAGGCCGTCGACTTTCCGCCGATCGCGCTGGACCGGAACCACCTGGAAGAGCGGGCGCCCGGTCAGGTTGCCGTGGGCTTCAGACTGTCCACCCAGTCCTTGAGCCCTGGCAGCTACCGATTCGAGATAACGACCGAAGAGTCGGACAGCGGCCGAGCCACCATCTCCGAGACCGATTTCGTGGTGAAGCAGGGCCCGCCTACGGCCGCATCTGCCGACATGCCGGCGCCGATCAACACCGATGCGACTCGATCGGAACCGGTCTCCGGCCCGGAACCGGTGGTTCGCCTCGACTTGAAAAAGATCAGGGACAGCCTGGAGATCCCACGGTCCTCCGGCAACGGCGCCGATGCGGTGGCCTTCCGATTCCACCACGAAATGATGGCCTGCGCCAACGACCGGGGAGAGCTCGGTTACAACCCCGATCACCCGGGAGAATGCGGCGACCTGCGAGGAAACCGACTTCCGTCGCATGCCTTGAGGGGAATGAATCTCTTTGGAGCCAACCTGAGTGGCATGGACCTGAGCAAGGCCGACCTTCGGGACGCGGTGCTGCTAAGGGCCGACCTGACCCAAACCAGGCTCTGGGAGGCCGATTTGAGAGGGGCCGATCTCCGGGGCGCGAAACTGACAGGCGCCGAACTGATCAAGGCCAGGCTGGACGGCGCGCAACTGCAAGGGGCTGATCTGACCGATGCCAGCCTGACCCAGGCCAGCCTGGAAGGCGCCGACTTGCGGGGCGCCGATTTGCGGCGCGCCATCCTGAAAAATGCTTACCTGACCCAGGCCAATCTTCAGGTGGCCGACCTGTCGGAAGCAGTCCTGTTCGGCAGCGATCTCAGGCAAACCGACCTTCGCGGCGCAAGACTGACCCGTGCGGCTCTGGTCGACGAAAGGGAGGCCAATCTCTTTATTCCCCTTGCCGGGAACATCAGAATCGGCAAGACGCGGTTTGCAGAAGCCCGCTTTGATGAGAGCACTCAATTGCCATTCGACTCCCAACAGGCCGAGAGCAGGAACATGCAGCCCGCCGAGACCCCTTCCGCCTACCATCGCCCAGAGTTCATGGTGGACAACGGTTCCGAGGAGTTTACCGTCAGCGGTTCCGCGGCGCCCACTGTTTCCTCCGGCCAACCGGGCGGGGTGCCGACCGACGCCGAATGGCCGGACTTTCTGGATGCCGTCCGCCGCAGGTTGGACGCGACTTTTTCGAACCTGCCCGACTTCGTCTGTCGCCGCCGGACAGAGCGATTTCAGCGGCTGTTCCAGGGCTGGCAGGAAAAGGACCGGCTCCAGGAGGACCTCCTGTTCGCCAATGGAGAAGAGACCTACCAGCCCGTGGAGGGGCAAAAGGCATCGGGCAGCCAGGACGGCGCCTATTCCATCGGTCAATTCGCGGCCGCCATCCAAAACGTATTTGTGCCTCAGAGCAGGACCTCCTTCCGCCTGGAGGGCGCCGAGGAGATCGCGGGGCGTCAGACCGTGCGGGTGGCCTTCCGGAGTCCGCAGGAGACTTCCGCTCTTCAAGTGACCTATCAGGGCAATCCCCTGCGGGTGGGTTACCGGGGGCTGTGCTGGATTGACGTCAACTCCTACCGCATAGTCAAACTGATCAAGAAGACGGTGGATCTCCCTGAGGATTTCCCGGTCAAGACCTCGGAGGTGAGCATCGCCTATGACCAGGTCCGCATCGGGGAGAGCCAACACTGGCTTCCGGTTCAGGCTCAGTTCAACATGTCGATCGGCATCCTGCAGAGTGCCCGGGTCCATACTCGAAACGTCACCCGCTTCACCGACTATCGACAATTCGAAACCGACGTGAAGCTGGTGCTCGAGTAGCCGAACCATCCGACGACTTCCGGGCCGGAGTTCGGCCCGGTCGCCTCCCGCTCTTCAAGAGACCGGTGGTCCTCCGCCGGTGCGACAACGTCATGGAGTGATTCCACCCGGGAGCGCGGGCGTCACGCCCCCACACCTCTTCCTGCAACCTCGGCCATCTCCTCCACCCGGGTCAACCGGCAGCGGCGCCAGGGCTCTGCTGCGGCCGAGCCCTTGCCCTTCCCGCCGGGAGGGTGGCCGGGCGCCGCCTCGCAGGGAAACCGAGGGGCACGCAACGGGGCAGCATGCGGGCGGGACGCCCGCGCTCCCGGGTGGCGCCTCCTCCCATCACTCTTGCTCCTCGAGCGGCAGGCGCCGGCACGCGCAGAACGAACCCTTCCCGTCAGTCCAGCACGCCCAGGGATTGGGCGTTGCGGACGGCCTCGTGCCGCTGGCTGACGCCCGTCTTGCGGTAGATGTTGGCGAGATGGAAGCGCACGCCCGGTTCCGAGATGCCCAGGCGACCGGCGATCTCCCTGTTCCGCCGGCCCTGGCTCACCTCCGCCAGCACCTGCAGCTCCCGCGCCGAGAAGACCGGCGTGTCCGGCTTCTGTTCGTCAAGCCGCGCCAGCATGGACTCGGCCGCAGCGCGCCTGTCCGCGTCCGGACCCGATTCCAGCAGGCGGCCCAGCACCGCCCGGCTGACTTCGCGGCAGCGCACCAGGGGCCGGACGTAGTCCGCCTCCCGCGCCACCCTCAGGAATTCCAGCATCCGCTCCAACGCCCGGTCCTTCCGGCCGGCCCCCTCGCCGGCGGCCATCGCAAGCGCCAGCCCCCGCAACTGCGCGCGGACCAGGCCGTGCTCGGAGGCGGTGGCGCACAGGCGGCTCGCCAGATCCTCGGCGGCTGCGAACTCGCCCTGCGCGGCCAGCAGCCGGATGCGGGCGCAGGCCAGCGACTCCATGGCGCGCCAGGGCTGGCCCTCGAGGTCGAGCAGCGCCGCCGGCTCTTCCGGCAAGGCTTCGTCTCGCCACACCCGAGCCGCCTCCTCCACCTCTCCACTCTCCGCCAAGTGGGAAACCAGCAACCCGGAGACGTGTCTTGACAACCCCTGGGAGCGCATCGCCCGCACGTCCTCCCGGGTCTTGACCAGAAACCGGGTGACGGCCTGGCTGTCGCCCTGCTCCAGCATCAGCTCGGCGCTGACGGCGATGGCCGCCGCGTTCAGGTCCGTCCAGACGGCCCGCAGTTGCGACAGGTCCTTCAGGGTCTGGGGGTCGAGGGCCTTCTCGCGGTTGCGTTCCAGGTCGAGCTCGATCCTCACCGCGGTGAGGCAGAGGGCAAGGCAGGGATCGGAGGAGAAGTTGGCCCGCGTCCCCCGCCAGGCGCGCGCGTAGCAGGAAGCTGCCTCGCCGGCGCGTCCCTGGGCCATGGCGGCCATCCCGAGGTACACGTCCAGCACGATGTTGCCGTATTGCCTCTCCTCGCCGAAATGGGCTCGCGCCGAGGCGGCATGCTGCCGGCACTCGTCAAAGCGGGCGCGCTCGTAGCAGGAGCCGCAGAGCACGATGCTCTTCCCCCCGTGGAGCAGGCGCCCGCGCTCGTCGCCGTCCCCGACTCCTTCGGTCGGCAGGAGCGTGTCGACCTGGTCCTGCAGGGCCTGGTGGGAGCCGCCCGCCAGCACGACCTGGGTGAAGACACGGTCCACGGCCAGCAG